>NZ_BADD01000588.1 GCF_000333455.1 Rhodopseudomonas sp. B29 | reverse complement strand
CGCTGGACGGCAACTCGCTGCGCAGCTTCTCGCGCGTCAGTGTCGGCTCGCTGTACAACGCCGAGGCGCTGGAGAAGTCGGTCGAGGAGATGCAGATCGAGCTGTCGCGTCGCGGCTATGCGTTCGCGACCGTACGTCCGCGCGGCGACCGTAACTTCGATGCCCACACCGTCTCGATCGCGTTCCAGATCGAGGAGGGGCCGCGGCTCTACATCGAGCGGATCAACGTCGTCGGTAACACCCGGACGCGTGATTATGTCATCCGCCGTGAATTCGATATTTCCGAAGGCGACGCCTACAACCGCGCCCTGGTCGACCGCGCCGAGCGGCGACTGAAGAATCTCGACTTCTTCAAGTCGGTGAAGATCACCACCGAACCGGGCTCGTCGAGCGACCGCGTCATCCTGGTGGTCAACCTCGAAGAGAAGTCGACCGGCGACTTCTCGGTGTCGGGTGGCTACTCGACCAGTGACGGTGCGCTCGGTGAAGTCTCGATCTCGGAGCGCAACTTCCTGGGTCGTGGCCTGTTCGCCAAGGCGTCGGTGCAGTACGGCCAATACGCCCGCGGCTATTCGCTGTCGTTCGTCGAGCCCTATCTGCTCGACTACCGCGTCGCGCTCGGCCTCGACTTCTACCAGCGCCAGCAGCTCGCCAACAGCTACATCTCGTATTCGACCAAGACGCTGGGCTTCAGCCCGCGGCTCGGCTTCGCTCTGCGGGAAGACCTGACGCTGCAGCTGCGTTACTCGCTGTACAAGCAGGAAATCACCCTGCCGTCGGTGCTGAACAATTGTAACAACAACCTCGGCACCGCCGGTTACTTCCCGACGCCGCAATTCATCAACGCCGGCAACCCGAACAACACGGGTTACGGGGTGCTGGGCTGCTATGGCGACGGTGAAGCCTCGCTGCCGGTCCGTATCGGCCTGTCGAACGGCGCCTATTGGACTTCGGCGCTGGGCTACACGCTCACCTACAACACCCTGGACAACACCCGGAACCCGACCGACGGTCTGCTGGTCGATTTCCGCCAGGACTTCGCCGGCGTCGGCGGTGACGTGAAGTTCCTCAAGACCGCGTTCGACGCCAAGTACTACACCCCGCTCGTGTCCGACATCGTCGGCCTGGTCCACCTGCAGGCTGGTAACCTGAGCAGCTACGGCGGCTATCAGCTGCGCATGCTGGACAACTTCCAGATGGGTCCGAACTTGGTCCGCGGCTTTGCCCCCAACGGCATCGGCGCACGCGACATCGGCACCTACGCGATTTACGGCTACGGCGGCGACGCGCTCGGCGGCACCAATTACTGGGGCGCTTCGGCCGAATTGCAGATGCCGTTCTGGTTCCTGCCGAAGGAAGTGGGTCTGAAGGGCGCCGTCTACGCCGACGCCGGCTCGCTGTTCGACTACAAGGGCCCGACCGGTTGGACCCTCACCAACGAAGTCAACACGCCGGGTTGCATCAAGGCCACCCAGACGTCGCTTGGCACCTGCACTGGCCTCAACTACGACGACACCAATGTGGTTCGTAGCTCGGTGGGTGTCGGCCTGATCTGGGCCTCGCCGTTTGGACCGCTGCGGTTCGACTACGCGATCCCGCTCACCAAGGGTAAGTACGACCGCGTGCAGGAATTCCGGTTCGGCGGCGGCACTTCGTTCTAAGGCGCTTCTCCTCTCCTGATTTTGCCAGCTCGTTTTGCTTGGCAGGGCGAGAGAAACGCGACACAACAGGTCTCCCAAATCCGGTTCTGATCCCGTCAGAACCGGATTTCCCACGAGATCTGTTCGGACCGCGATCGAAACAATGGCATCCGCTTCGTTCTTCAATCGGCCACCGGCGGCTAGCCTGGCGGAGATCGCCAGCCTGACCAAGGCAGTTCTGGCCGACGAGTCGCGTGCCGAGCATCGCATCTCGGGCTG
>NZ_BADD01000589.1 GCF_000333455.1 Rhodopseudomonas sp. B29 | reverse complement strand
TCCGACGGGATCACTGCCGCGCCCCGGCCGGCGGCGCATCTCCACCGGGAGATGTTTTGGCCTTGTGATCGGGAAGAACATAACTTACTGATCTCGAATGAGTTCTGGCGGTCAGCCGGTGATTTCCTTGCGGGATGACGGTTCGGGAATTGACCATGTCGAAAGCTGCCGCGCCCGCGCTTGACCGGTCCGATCCGCCGGGAATTCCCACCCATGTGGCGATTATCATGGACGGCAACGGCCGCTGGGCGGCCGCGCGCGGCCTGCCGCGGGCCGAAGGCCACCGCCGCGGCGTCGAGGCGCTCCGCCGCGTGGTGCGTGCCGCCAACGAGATCGGCATCAAGTATCTGACGATCTTCTCGTTCAGTTCCGAGAACTGGACCCGCCCGGCCGCCGAGATCGGCGACCTGTTCGGCCTGCTGCGGCGTTTCATCCGCAACGACCTCGCATCGCTGCACCGTGACGGCGTCAGGATCCGCGTGATCGGGGAGCGCGATCGGCTCGAGCGCGATCTGTGCGCCATGCTGGACGAAGCGCAGGAGCTGACTCGCGACAACACCAAGCTCAATCTGGTCGTGGCCTTCAACTACGGCTCGCGCCAGGAGATCGCCAATGCGGCGCAGCGGCTCGCCCGCGAAGTCGCCGAGGGCAAGCGTGATCCCTCGACCATCGATATCGAGACCCTGGGCCGCTATCTCGATGCGCCCGATATTCCCGATCCCGACCTGATCATCCGCACCAGCGGTGAGCAACGATTGTCGAATTTCCTGATGTGGCAGGCGGCCTACAGTGAGCTGGTGTTCGTGCCGCTGCACTGGCCGGACTTCGACAAGGCGGCGCTGGAAGGCGCTATCGCCGAGTATGCCCGCCGCGAGCGTCGCTTCGGCGGCTTGGCGGCAAAGACAGGATCGTGACACGCGTGAGCCAGGACGAGCCCGTGCCGGCCGCGACGGCCGAGCAGGGCGGTCGCAATTTGCTGCTCCGCACCGCTGCCGCGATGGTGCTGGCGCCGAGCGCGATTGCGCTGGCCTATATCGGCGGCTGGCCGTGGGCGGTGCTGGCGATGCTGGTGGCCGTTGGGCTGCTGGTGGAGTGGTTCTCGATCGTCGGCTTCAGTCGCGACTGGCCTTCGATCGGCGCCGGCGCGGCGGCGTTGTTGATCTGCGGCCTGGCACTTGCGGCCGGCCGGCCGTGGCTAGCGCTGGCGGCTGCCGCGCTCGGCTTCGCGGCGCTGGCGGCGCTCGGCGGCACCAGGCGGCGCTGGAGCATGACCGGCTTCGTCTACGCAGCGCTGGCGCTGGCGGCTTCCATTCTGGTGCGGGCTGACGAGGCTTGGGGCTTCACCGCGCTGATGCTGGTGCTGCTGATCGTCTGGGTGACGGATATCGGTGGCTATTTCGCCGGGCGCAGCATCGGCGGTCCGAAACTGTGGGTCCGGGTCAGCCCGAAAAAGACCTGGGCAGGGGCCGTCGGCGGGTTCGTCCTCAGCCTCCTGGTCGGGCTCGGTTTTGCGTTGCTTGGATTCGGAAAAACCGTGCCGCTGCTGATCGTTGCGGCGGTGCTTTCAGTTGTTTCTCAACTCGGCGACCTGTTCGAGTCGGCGGTCAAACGGCAATTCGGGGTGAAGGATTCAAGCCATATCATCCCCGGACATGGCGGACTGCTCGACCGGCTCGACGGTTATGTCGCCGCCGTGGTGGTGGCTGTCCTGATCGGCTTGTGCCGCGATTCGCTGGATGGCGTCGGCCGCGGTCTTATGGTGTGGTGATGCGATGAGTGCAGTCCCTTTGAAGAACGATGCCGTCGCCCATGCGGGCGTGCGCAGCGTCAGCGTGCTCGGCGCCACCGGTTCGATCGGTGACAGCACGCTCGATTTGATCCGCGGCGCGCCCGACAAGTATCGGGTCGAGGCCTTGACCGGAAACGCGAATATCGCGGGCCTTGCCAAGCTGGCGCGTGAATTCAACGCGCGGTTCGTCGCCGTGGCCGATCCGGCCCGGCTCGGCGAGCTGCGTGCGGCGCTGGCCGGCACCGACATCGCCTGCGGCGCTGGCGAGAGCGCGCTGATCGAAGCCGCCGAGCGGCCGGCCGACTGGGTGATGGCGGCGATCTCGGGTGCCGCCGGGCTCAAGCCGGCGCTGGCCGCGGTCGACCGCGGAGCGACCGTCGCTTTGGCCAACAAGGAGTGCCTGGTGTGCGCCGGCGATTTCTTCATGAGCCGCGCCGCCAACGCCAAGGCAACCATCCTGCCGGCCGACTCCGAGCATAACGCGCTGTTTCAGGCGCTGGCCTCGGGCAATCGGGACGAACTGACCCGGGTCATCATCACCGCCTCGGGCGGACCGTTCCGCACCTGGGCGGCGGCCGATATCGAGCAGGCGACGCTGGCGCAGGCGCTCAAGCATCCGAATTGGAGCATGGGCCAGAAGATCACCATCGATTCGGCTTCAATGATGAACAAGGGTCTCGAGGTGATCGAGGCCTCGTATCTGTTCGCGCTGTCGCCGGACGAGATCGACGTGCTGGTGCATCCGCAGTCGATCGTGCATGGCCTGGTCGAGTTCGCCGATCATTCGGTGGTGGCCCAGCTCGGCGCCCCGGACATGCGCATCCCGATCGCCCATTGCCTCGGCTGGCCGGACCGCATCAAGGGCCGCGCTGCCCGGCTGGACCTCGCCAAGATTGGTCAATTGACCTTCGAAGCCCCTGATTTCACCCGCTTTCCGGGCTTGCGCCTGGCTTATGACGCGCTCCGCACCGGCCATGGCGCGACCACCGTCTACAATGCCGCCAACGAAGTCGCGGTCGCGGCCTTCATCGGCCAGAAGATCCGCTTCGGCGCGATCGCCCGGCTGGTCGAGGACACGCTCAACGGCTGGATCCGCGCCGGCAATCTGGCGCCGCTCGGCAGCGCCGACGACGCGATCGCCGTTGACCATAGGGCACGAAATATGGCTGCCACCCTCTTGCCTCAAATTGCCGCAAAGGCATCCTAAAGCGTTTTTGACAGAGCCATCCGGTTCTGCACGAGAGGACTGGGATGGCTGATCTTTTCCTGCATGGTTTCAACACGATAAGCCACGGCGTGATCGGCTACGCGGTGCCGTTCCTGTTCGTGCTGACGATGGTCGTGTTCTTCCATGAACTCGGCCATTTTCTTGTCGCGCGTTGGAATGGTGTGAAGGTTCTGACTTTCTCCTTGGGCTTCGGCCCCGAGATCGTCGGCTTCAATGATCGCCACGGCACGCGCTGGAAGCTGTCGGCGATTCCGCTCGGCGGCTACGTGAAGTTCTTCGGCGACGACAGCGAAGCCAGTACCCCGGCGGGCGAGAAGCTCGCCAAGATGAGCGCCGAAGAGCGCGCCGTCAGCTTCCATCACAAGCCGGTGGCGCCGCGAGCCGCGATTGTCGTCGCGGGTCCAGTCGCCAATTTCATCCTCGCCATCGTTCTCTTCACCTTCCTGTTCACCGCCTTCGGCGTGCCGAGCACGTCGGCGCGGGTCGACGCGGTGCAGCCGGGGAGCGCTGCGGCGCAGGCCGGCTTTCAGCCAGGTGACGTGGTGGTCGGCATCGATGGGACTGCCATCGACAACTTCCAGGACATGCAGCGGATCGTCAGCGGCGACGCTGGCCAGCAGCTCCATTTCAAGATCAAGCGCGGCGATCAAACGCTGGAGCTGACGGCGACGCCGCAGCTCCGCGAGATCAAGGATCGGTTCGGCAACGTGCAGCGGCTCGGCATCCTCGGCATCAGCCGCTCGACGTCGGCCGGCGAGGTGGTGACGGAGCGGGTCAATCCTGCCACGGCGTTCTGGATGGGCGTCAAGGAGACCTGGTTCGTCGTCGACCGGACCTTCGCCTATATCGGCGGCATCTTCACGGGGCGCGAATCGGCCGACCAGCTCGGTGGTCCGCTGCGGATCGCCCAGGTTTCAGGGCAGGTGGCGACGCTGGGGTTCTCCGCGCTGCTTCATCTCGCGGCCGTCCTGTCGATCTCGATCGGCCTTTTGAATCTGTTCCCGGTACCGCTGCTCGATGGTGGTCATCTGCTATTCTATGCGGTGGAGGCGGTACGGGGCCGGCCTTTGTCTGAGCGCGCGCAGGAAATGGGTTTCCGAATCGGTCTCGGTCTGGTGCTGATGTTGATGGTGTTCGCCACCTATAACGACATTCTGCATCTGGCGACGTCGTGACAGAACGGCAACGTGGCGGATGGGCAACGTGTTGGAATGAAATTGAAATCGCACTGCGAATGAGCGTTTGCCGTGGGGGCAAAATTGTCTACAAGCAGGGCACGTTTGGGGATTCTGTCGGTGCGGGGGCTGCGGACCGACAGTGGAATGACAAGGGCGCGTTGCGCATGAAGCTTGGAATGCGAGTGTTGCGGGGGGGAATCGCTGCCGCCCTAATGTTTTTCGCCGGACCTGCCGCGGTCACCTTGACCGCGACGACGGCGGCCCTGACGGTCGCGACCCTGACGGCTTCGCCAGCTGCCGCGCAGACTGCGTCCTCGATCCAGGTCGAGGGCAACCGCCGCGTCGAGGCCGAGACCATCCGCTCCTATTTCAAGCCTGGCCCGGGTGGCCGGCTCGATCAGGGCTCGATCGATGACGGCCTCAAGGCGCTGATCGAGACTGGTCTGTTCCAGGACGTGAAGATCAATAACGTCGGCGGCCCGGCTGGTCGTCAGCGTGATCGAAACCCGGNTGATNCGCCGGCTCGCGTTCGAGGGCAACAAGAAGATCAAGGACGAGCAG
>NZ_BADD01000590.1 GCF_000333455.1 Rhodopseudomonas sp. B29 | reverse complement strand
GCTTCAGGCGGTGCAGCAGATCGTCGAGGCGAGGGGAGACCGGCCGTTTTCGTCGCTGGCCGATTTCGCCTCGCGCGTCAGCCCGAAGGCGATCAACAAGCGGGTCATCGAAAGTCTCGCCGCCGCCGGCGCGTTCGATTGCCTCGACAGCAATCGCGCCCGCGTGTTCGCCGGCGCCGACGTCATCGTCGCGACCTGCCAGCGCAGCCACGAGGCCGCGACCAGCGGCCAGAACGACATGTTCGGCGGACTGTCGGGTGCGCCGCAGATCGTGCTGCCGCAAATCGAGCCGTGGCTGCCGGCCGAACGACTGCGCCGCGAATACGACGCCATCGGCTTCTTCCTCTCCGGCCATCCGCTCGACGACTACGCCACCGCGCTGAAGCGGCTACGGGTGCAGTCGTGGGCCGATTTCTGCAAGGCGGTGAAATCCGGTGCGACGGCCGGCAAGGTCGCCGCCACAGTCGTGTCGCGCATGGAGCGTCGCACCAAGACCGGCAACAAGATGGGCATTATGGGACTGTCCGATCCGACCGGGCATTTCGAGGCCGTGCTGTTCTCCGAGGGCCTCGCGCAATATCGCGACGTGCTGGAGCCCGGCGCCGCGGTGCTGCTGCAACTCGGCGCCGAACTGCAGGGCGAAGACGTCCGCGCCCGCGTGCTGCACGCCGAGCCGCTCGACGCCGCCGCCGCCAAAACGCAAAAGGGTCTGCGCATCTTCCTGCGCGATACCAAGCCGCTCGACTCCATCAGCAAGCGGCTGCAGCCGTCGGAGCCCGCGACGGCCGGGCACGGCGCCGGCAACATCGCCATCGTGCTGCGACTGGACCCCACCACCGAAGTCGAATTCGAGCTCAAGGGCCGCTATCAGGTGTCTCCACAGATCGCCGGCGCCATCAAGGCGGTGGCCGGGGTGGAAATGGTCGAGACGCTGTAATGACCGCCGGTAGCGCTTGAGTCCAACTACACGCCTGGCAGGCGCGGCCTTGATCGCGTCGCTTTTTGTTCAACGAACATTCAGACGGCCGCGCGCTGAACTACGCGCGGTGGCGATCCGCATGGGCGGATGGCGCTCATGCATCAGGTCACGATCATGCGTCTCAATCCGTTTCTGTCTTTCCTATCCGCCTTCGCCGTTTTGCTGATCGCCGTGTCGCCGGGCGGCGCCCTCGCGCAGCAGCAGGAAAAACGCATCGCGCTGGTGATCGGCAACGGAGCGTACGCCAAGGCACCTTTGTCCACGGCCGCTAACGACGGCGGCCTGATCGCGCAGACACTGCAAGCCGCCGGGTTCGATGTCACAGGCGCCCGTGACCTCGACGGCGACACGCTGCGCGGCGCGTTTCGGGACTTCATGAAGAAGGCCGAGGATTCGGGACCCGACGCTGTCGCGGCGATTTATCTCGCCGGGTACGGCGTCCAGTACGCCGGAGAGAACTACTTCATTCCAGTCGACGCGCAGATCACCCGTGACACCGATATTCCGATCGTGGGGCTGCGGATCAGCGACTACATGCACCAGCTGTCGTCGCTGCCGCTGAAGGCCAGCATCGTGGTGCTCGATCTGGCGCGCGAGCAGCCCTTCGTGCCGGCCGGTTCGATCGCTTCGGGCCTGGCGATGGTCGAGCCCAACCCGAAGATGCTGATCGCGTTCAACGCCGCGCCCGGCACCGTCGCGCCCGACGAGCGGGGCGCCTACGGCGTCTATGCGCAGGCGCTGGCCGAAATGATCCGCACCGGCGGCCTGACGCTGCCGCAGCTGTTCGATCGCGTTCGCCTGCGCGTCAACGAGAACACCAAGGGCGCGCAGCTGCCGTGGGATACGCGCAGCATCGACTCGAACTTCATGTTCTTCGACCGCGCGCCCGATGCGCCGCCGATGGCGGCCGTGGATCAGACGCTGCGCGCCAAGCCGATCCGCGATTTCGGCGCGCAGGAGGCCTATGCGGCCGCGCTCGATCGCGACACGCTGCAGGCCTACGAGGACTTTCTCGCCGCCTATCCGAACGATCCGCTGGCCAAGCGGGTGAGGGCGATCGTCGCCGCGCGGCGCGAAGCGATCACCTGGCGGCGCACGTTCCGGGTCAATACACCTGACGCGTATTGGTCGTATCTGCGGCGCTATCCGCGTGGACCCCACGCGGAAGATGCGCGGCGCCGGCTGTCGTTCCTCGCCGCCGCGCTGGAGCCGCCGCCGAGCTTCCCCGTGATCGAATACGACGTGCCGCCGCCGCCGCCGGACGAGATCGTCTATGTCGATCGGCCGGTGCTGATGTTCAGCGATCCGGTGTTCGACTTCGCGCCGCCACCGCCGGCGCCGGTGTATCTGTTGCCGCCGCCGCCGCCGGATTTCGTGGTGCTGCCGCCACCGCCGCCGCCGATCGGTTTGTTCTATCTGCCGCGTCCGCTGTTCGTGCCGATCCCGGCCTACGTGCAGCCACCGGTCTATGTGCAGCCGCCGCCGAACAACATCATCTTCGAAAACATCCACAACACCACGGTCATCAACCAGGTGATCAATAAGCCGCCGGCGGTCGCTCCCAACCCGGCCGCGCCGGTCGTTACCCCGCCGACCGCACCGGGTGTGATGGCTCCCGGGACCCGCGCCGGCGTCGCCACGGCCGCGGTGGCCGCTGGCGCCATCGGCGCTGCGCTGCCAGCCGCCGTCATGCATCGCGCCGCGCTGATCCAGGAGGGCAAGGCGGCGGTGCCACCGAGCGCCAAGGTCAACACTGTGCCGCAAGGCGGCTTCGCGGCGAGGCCGGGCGTGCAGCTGCAAGGACCGCGGATGGTGCAGCAGAATGCCGTGACGCCTCCGTCGCCGGCGCCTGGCAGTTCGCCGACGCCGCCGACCACGCCCTCGGCTCCCGCCGGCCAACTCCGTCCGTCCGGTCCGAATGCGGCACCGCTGCTGCAGCAAGACCGTCTGGGGCAGGGCGCACCTGCACCGGCCGTGTCTGGAGCTCACCCACTTCCTGTCCCTGGGGCCAAGGGAGTGCCGCCCGCGCCGCGCGTCGCTCCTCATGCCGAACAGCAACCGGGCATTGCCCCGCATATCGAGCAGAACAAGGTCGCGCCACAGACTCCGGTCTCACCTGGACGTGCTCCCGGAGCGCAGCCAAAACCCGAGCCGGGCGGCAAGCCGGCCGCCGCCGAGACGTTGCGCCAACCGCAGAGCGGACCGACGCCGCCAAGGCCGCCCGCGCCGCCCGCTGGCACAGCGGCCGAACGCCGCCCGCATGCGCCGCAGGTGCAGCAGCCGAAGCCTCCGGCCATCGCCCGGCCGGAACCGCCGCGGATGCAGCAGGCCCCGCACGCCGCGCCGTCGCCCCGCGCCGAGCCGCGTATCGCCGCCCCGCCACCGCGGGCTGAGCCTCGAATGGCAGCTCCTTCCGCCGCGAGCCGAACCCCGCCCGGCCGTTCGGCCGCCGGAGCCGCCCCACATGGCCGCGCCGCCGCGGCCGGCTCCTCCGCCGCATGTCGCTCCGCCACCGCCGCCGCGGATGGTTGCGCCGCCGGCGCCGCCTCGGGCTGCCGCCCCGCCTGCACCGCCGCGCGCCGCTCCGCCGCCGAGGCCGGCCGGACCGCCGAAGAAGTGCAAGCCTGGCGAGAAGGAGTGCTAGAACGCACCTGCTCGGTCCGGCCGACCCGAATACCCCTCAGGGAACGGGCGGCTGGATCCTGCCGATCGACCTCTTGCGACGGGGAAAGCCGGGTTCGCTTGCCTTATTGGGGAATCCGGCTATAACCCGCGCCATCTCACACGGAAACATGGCTCGCAAGGCCGTCCGGTGGCATCCGGGCCGGAAGCGGATTCGTCCGTTTCAAGCTCGGTCGCCCACACGTTTCCGGAGGAACCAACCGGAGAATTATCACCATGGCGCTGCCCGAATTCACTATGCGCCAGCTGCTCGAAGCTGGCGTGCACTTTGGTCACCAATCCCACCGCTGGAATCCGAAGATGGCGGACTACATCTTCGGCGCCCGCAACAACATTCACATCATCGACCTCGCGCAGACCGTGCCGTTGCTGCACCGTGCGCTGCAGGCGATCAGCGACACCGTCGCCAAGGGCGGCCGCGTTCTGTTCGTCGGCACCAAGCGTCAGGCGCAGGATTCGGTCGCCGATGCTGCCAAGCGCTCGGCGCAGTACTTCGTCAATTCGCGCTGGCTCGGCGGCACGCTGACCAACTGGAAGACGATCTCGGGTTCGATCCGCCGGCTGCGTCACCTCGACGACGTGCTCGGTTCGGCCGACGCTGCCGCCTACACCAAGAAGGAGCGCCTCGAGCTGCAGCGCGAGCGCGACAAGCTCGACCGCTCGCTCGGCGGTATCAAGGACATGGGCGGTTTGCCCGACCTGATCTTCGTGATCGACACCAACAAGGAAGACATCGCCATCCAGGAAGCTCAGCGTCTGGGCATCCCGGTCGCGGCGATCGTCGATACCAACTGCGATCCCAAGGGCATCACCTATCTGGTGCCGGGCAATGACGACGCCGGCCGCGCCATCACGCTGTACTGCGACCTCGTCGCCCGTGCGGTGATCGACGGCATTGGCCGCGCCCAGGGCGACTCCGGAATCGACATCGGCGCCTCGGCGCAGCCGATGCGCGAAGACCTGCCGGCGGCGGCTCCGAGCACCGGCTTCCAGGGGCTGCCCGGCCCGCGCGGCACTCCGGACGATCTCAAGAAGCTCACCGGCGTGTCCGGTGCGATCGAGAAGAAGTTCAACGACCTCGGCATCTTCCACTACTGGCAGCTCGCCGAGCTCGATCACGACACCGCGCATCAGATCGGCGAAAAAGTCGGTCTGCCGAACCGCGCCGACGGCTGGGTTGCCCAGGCCCGCGGGCTGGCCGCGGAAGCGGAATATTCGAGACGTTTGCGCCGCTTCCGGCTGCAACGTTCCGTTGGTCAAAATCTGAGATGTATCCCTGATCGCGACCCGCCCGGTTCATCCGCCGCGCGGGTCGCACTGACAGGCAAAGGACCAATTAGCCATGGCAAGGATCACTGCAGGGATGGTCAAGGAGCTGCGCGAGACCACCGGCGTCGGCATGATGGACTGCAAGCAGGCGCTGAACGAGAACGACGGCAACATGGAAGCCGCGATCGACTGGCTGCGCAAGAAGGGCCTGTCCAAGGCCGCCAAGAAGGCCGGCCGCGTCGCTGCCGAAGGCCTGATCGGCGCGCTGGTCGACGGCACCAAGGGCGTCGTCGTCGAAGTCAACTCCGAGACCGACTTCGTCGCGCGTAACGAGCAGTTCCAGGGCCTCGTCAAGATGATCGCCCAGGTCGCCCTCAAGGTCGGCGCCGATCTCGACAAGATCAATGCCGCTCCGGTCGGCTCGACCACGGTGGCTGGCGCGATCTCGGACGCGATCGCCACCATCGGCGAGAACATGACGCTGCGCCGCGCCGCTGAACTCAGCGTGTCGCAAGGCGTCGTCGCCAGCTACATCCACAACGCCGTGATCGACGGCGCCGGCAAGATGGGCGTGATCGTTGCGCTCGAGTCGACCGGCAAGGCCGACGAACTTGCCACGATCGGCCGTCAGCTCGCGATGCACGTCGCCGCCGCCAATCCGCAGGCGCTCGATCCGGCCGGTCTCGATCCGGCCGTGGTGCAGCGTGAGCGCGACGTGATGGCCGACAAGTATCGTCAGCAGGGCAAACCGGAAAACATGATCGAGAAGATCGTCGAGAACGGCCTGAAGACTTACTACAAGGAAGTCTGTCTGCTCGAGCAGGCCTACATCCACGACGAGAAGGGCAAGTCGGTCGCTCAAGCCATCAAGGAAGCCGAAGGCAAGGTCGGCGGTCCGATCAAGATCACAGGCTTCGTGCGTTACGCGCTCGGCGAAGGCATCGAGAAGCAGACGTCGGACTTCGCCGCTGAAGTCGCCGCTGCCAGCGGCCAGAAGTAAGCGCTTCAAGCGACCTAACTCCCGGCCATCTCGGCCGGGAGTCTGCAATCCGCCGAGGGACGCGACCGCATCATGGCTGAGCCGATCTATCGTCGTGTGGTGGTCAAGCTGTCGGGCGAGTATTTCGCCGGCGACCAGCATTACGGCATCGATCAGCCGACCATCGACCGCGTCGCGGCCGATCTCATCGCCGCGCGCAAGCTCGGCTCTGAAATTGCCGTCGTGGTCGGCGGCGGCAACATCTTCCGCGGCGTCGAAGTCTCGGCCCGTGGCGTGTCGCGGCCGACCGGCGACTCGATGGGCATGCTCGCCACCGTCATGAACTGTCTGGCGCTCGGCGAGGCGCTGCAGCGCCAGGGCCAAAAGGCGCGGACGTTCTCGGCGCTGCTGATGCCGGAAGTCTGCGATCTCTATACCCGCGCCGCCGCGCTCGACATGCTCGCCAGTGGCGGCATCGCGCTATTGGCCGGCGGCACGGGCAATCCGTTCTTCACCACTGATACCACCGCGGTGCTGCGCGCAGCCGAAATCGGTGCCGACGCGGTGCTGAAGGCGACGAACGTCGACGGAGTCTACACCGCCGACCCGAAGCGCGATCCGAATGCGAAGCGCTTCGAAAAACTAACTCATTCCGAAGCCTTGGCCGGCGGCTACAAGGTCATGGATGCGACGGCTTTCGCGCTTGCCCGCGAAACTTCGCTGCCTATCATCGTGTTTTCCATTGCCGAGGCCGGCTCTATCGGTGCCGTTCTCGGAGGCGCCGGCCGCGCTACGGTCGTTTCCGGCTGAGCCGCCAGAGGCTCGCGGAACGTCGATACGAGATTTGAAGTACAAGGAGATACGGACATGGCGTTCGACATCAACGAAGTGAAGCGCCGCATGCAGGGCGCTTCCCACTCGCTGCAGCACGAGCTCGGGGGCTTGCGCACCGGCCGCGCCTCGGCCTCGATGCTGGAGCCTGTTCAGGTCGATGCCTACGGCTCCCACATGCCGCTGAATCAGCTCGCCACCGTTTCGGTGCCGGAGCCGCGCATGATCTCGGTGCAGGTCTGGGACAAGTCGATGGTCAAGGCGGTGGAAAAGGCCATCGTCGATTCGAACCTCGGCCTGAGCCCGGCGACTGAAGGGCAGGTGCTTCGCCTGCGCATTCCGGAGCTCAACGAAGAGCGCCGCAAGGAGCTGGTGAAGGTCGCTCACAAATACGCCGAGGCCGCGCGCGTCGCGGTCCGCCATGTCCGCCGCGACGGCATGGACACCATCAAGAAGCTCGAAGAGGCCCACGAGATTTCCGAGGACGAT
>NZ_BADD01000591.1 GCF_000333455.1 Rhodopseudomonas sp. B29 | reverse complement strand
ACGAAGTGCCGGATATCCTCGTGGCGCGTGATACGCTGATCAAGGAAGGCGCGCGCGTACTCGGCGACGGCAATCCGAAGATCGGCGCGCACGGCAAGCCGGTGTTGTTCCTGCACCCCAAGGACTTCTCGGGCGCGCTCGTCGAAATCGAGCAGTCGTAACGCCGATGTTCGCGCAGATCTCGGCTCTGCTGGCGATCTACTTCGTGATGTGGTGGATCGTTCTGTTCGCCACTCTGCCGTTCGGCGTGCGTAACGCCGAGGAGGCCGGTAAGGAAGACGAGGCCGTGCCGGGGACCGACCCTGGTGCGCCGGTCGCCACATTTATGGCCCGCAAGGCGCTGTGGACCACGATCATCTCGGGCGTGATCTTCACCGTCGCGCTGATCGCCTATCGCAACGGTCTTCTCGGCATCGACCGGTTGGCGAAGCTGATGGGCGTGCCGCTGTAGTTCGCTTCCTTTAAGTGATTAGCCGACGGCGGCATTCTCACGTGTTGAGTCGTCATCCTGAGGTGCGCGCATAGCGCGGCCCAGCGGGCACCTCAGGATGACGGCGGCTATGGCTTCACGCTTAGAAAGCTACAACTAAGCGAGTCGGAGGAGGCAGATTCGCCGGTGCTGATTAGCAGCTGTTCTGCGACCGACTAGTTCGACCAAAAAAGAAAGCAGGGCACGGTGCCCTGCTGAAAAAACGTGTCGACCCTGATTTTCCCGGATGTTTTGAGATCTATCGTTGTTGGACCGGGCGACGCGGCGTTGGTTGCGCGTCAGGGTTCCTCCCGAGACTTGGACCACCCGACGTTCGCTGTAGGGCGATGTCTGACTGAGAGGCTAGCCGAACTCTGACGCCTTGTCATCAATTTCGGCAACGAATGTTCAAAATTCGGGCAGGGGGTGAAACGATGTTGGTGCGTTGCCAAATATTGCTGGCTGGGAAGTCGCTGTGCCACCGTTAGTTGCGAGTTGATCCGAGGCGTAGATCGACAGTCTGCCGGCTGCATGATAATTCGGCGTCCCAGGAGGGCCGGCCGGAATGCGCCGACAATTGGGGCTATCCATCGCGGTTCTGGCGATCGGTCTGCTGGTGCAGTTTCTGGCGCCGATCGGCGCTGTCCGCTTCGTCGCCGCTGCAATTGCCGACCCCACCATCCAGGTTCCGACCTGTGCCGCGATGGCGGCCGAGCGCGACGGTCTGCCGGCGCACGATCCTGATTCCCATGACCGATCCTGTTGTACATTGTGCGGTGTCGTACTCGGCGGCGTGCCGATGCCGCTCGGGCCGTCGGGTGAGTATGCTCTGCTCCAGCGGACGCCGCAGCGTCTGACGTGGTGGCTGGCCGCGCCGACGAGCCCGATCAGCTACCCCTCGACCACTGCGCAGGCGCGAGCGCCGCCGGTTGCGCTGTCCTGAATGCCGGAGCCGAAGAGCTCCAACCTGAGACCCTCATTGTCCAACGCCGGACCGTAACCGCGCCGGAGCGATCCAGCAGCGCCGGTCAGTGCCATCATAACCTCAAGGACTTCAAACCATGTACGGACTCTATCGTTCGCTCGCCTCCGCTGCGTTCGTCACCCTGCTGTCGGTCACTGCCGCTTCCGCCGCCGACGTCAAAGCCGGCGATCTCGTCATCAGCCAGGCCTGGAGCCGGGCGACCCCCGGCGGCGCCAAGGTCGCCGGCGGCTTTCTCACCATCACCAACAACGGCAAGGCAGACGATCGCCTGGTCGCGATCACCGCCGACGTCGCCGGCAGAACCGAGGTCCACGAAATGTCGATGGACAACGGCGTCATGAAGATGCGCCCGGTCGAGGGCGGACTCGCCGTGCCGGCCGGCAAGACCGTGACGCTGGCGCCCGGCGGCTATCATTTGATGCTCGAAGAGCTGAAGTCGCCGCTGAAGCAGGGCGAGCACGTGCCGGTTACGTTGCAGTTCGAAAAGGCCGGCAAGGTCCAGGTCACGCTCGACGTCCAGGGCGTCGGCGCCAAGGGACCGAGCGACAGCGGTGGCGCGATGGACCACGGCAACATGATGAAGATGGACCACGATCATTCCGGGATGATGAAGAAGTGAGCGCGCGTCGTCTCATGATCGCGGCGGCCGTTTTGGCCGCCGCGGCGTCGGTCACGCCGGCCGCCGCGCATGTCACCATCCAGCCCAAAGAGGCGGTCGCGGGGAATTACTTTCAGGCCGCTTTCAACGTCCCGCACGGTTGCGACGGCTCATCGACCGTAGCGATCCGGGTCAAGATTCCGGCCGGCGTCATCTCGGTGAAACCGCAGATGAAGCCCGGTTGGACCGTCGACATCAAGATGCGCAAGCTCGAAGGCGATCTGCCGAAGCTGCACGGCAAGACGATCACCGAGACCGTCGACGAGGTGGCGTGGCGCGGCGGTCCGTTGCCGGACAATCTCTACGACAGCTTCGGCCTGATCATGAAACTGCCGGACAACGCGCAGACCTTGTACTTCCCCGTGGTGCAGGAATGCGAGAAGGGCGTCAGCCGCTGGATCGAAATCCCCGCCGCGGGACAGAAGTCCGAGACGCTGCACGAGCCCGCGCCGGCGCTGCGGCTCACGCCGAAGGCGCCGTGACCCGGCGCAGCGCACGACACGACGATGGCGGGCGCTGGCGATTCATCATCGCTGCGCTCGCCGTTGTTTTGCTGTGGCCCTCGCTGGCCTTCGCGCATGCTAGTCTGGTGACCAGCGAGCCGGCTGCTGACGCGGTGCTGGCGACGTCGCCGAAAACGATGTCGCTGACGTTCAACGAAGCGGTTGAGCCGCTGGCGCTGCATCTCATCGACGGCAGTGGACGCAGCAGCGACGTCGCGAATCTTGTCAGCGAAGGCGCGACGCTGCGCTTTGCGCCGCCTGCGTCGCTTCCGAACGGTGCGCATGTGCTGAGCTGGCGCGTGATCTCGGCCGACGGCCATCCGGTCGGCGGCTCGCTGACGTTCTGGATTGGCGCGCCGGGCGAACGGCTGCCGGCGATCGAAGTCCAGGACAATCCAGCGCGACGCAGTGCGATTTGGGCCACCGGCATCCTCGTCAATCTGGCCGCGCTGAGCGCTGTAGGCGCGGCGTTCTTCCTTGCCTGGGTGGCGATCGGCCCGGCCGGCGCCGCAACGCGGGCGGGCGTCGCCGGCACCGCGATCGTGGGGCTCGGCGCGCTGGCGCTGTCGATCGGCCTTCAGGGCCTCGACGTGCTCGATCTGCCGTTTCCCAGCCTCGGCGACAGGCAGGTGTGGAGCGCCGGCACGTCGGGGTCGTTCGGCCTCTCTGTCGGCATCGCCGCCGCGGCGTTGGGCCTGAGCCTGTCGGCTGTCGTCGGGCGCACAGGCGTGTCGCGGCTGACGGCGCTGATGGCCGTGCTCGGCCTCGGCGCGAGTTTCGCCGTCAGCGGCCACACCGCGACCGCTGAGCCGCGGGCGCTGGCAGCGGGCGCGATGCTCGTACATGGCGCCAGCCTAGCGCTGTGGGTCGGCGCGCTGGTGCCGCTGGCCGTTTCAGTCGCAGCGGGACCGGCGAGGGCGGTCGCGCTGCGCCGGTTTTCGCGAGCCATTCCTTTTGCAATCGCGGCGCTGCTGATCAGCGGCGTGGTGCTGTCCGCGGTCGAATTGCGGCGCGTGGATGCGCTATGGACCAGCTTCTACGGCCGCATCCTCCTGGCCAAGCTCACATTGGTGGTCGTGCTGCTGCTGCTCGCGCTGTGGAATCGGACGCGTCTCACGCCGCTCTTGCTCGCCGGTGCCGACGGTGCGGTCGGAACGATGCGTCGGAGTATCGTGTCCGAACTCATCCTGGTCGCGGCGATCCTCGGCATCGTCGGGCTATGGCGGTTCAACCCGCCGCCGGCCCAACAGGCGGGCGCCCCGGTTCAGCAAGGCGACGACAACTTCTTCACCCATCTGCATACCGAGCGGGTCATGGCCAACGTCACCATCAAGCCAGGCCGTGCCGGCCCGGTGGACATCGACATCGGCCTGCAGACGCCCGACGAGGCGCCGCTGGCGGCGCAGGCGCTGACGGTGAGCCTGGCCAATCCGGATGCCGGGATCGAGGCGGCCAGCGCGCAGGCGCAGCGTCAGGGCGACGGTTCGTGGCGGGTCCGGATGGTGGCGCCTGTGCCGGGGCGTTGGATGCTCACATTGGGTGTTCTGATTTCCGATTTCGACAAAGTGACCGTGACCGCGCCAGTAGTGATCCGTTAGTCGGGCGGGCGCCTTTTCGGCGGCCTTTTGAGGTTGTGTTTTGCCGCCCGATCCGGTTTGACTGCGGCGAACCTTTCCGGCCCCCTGATTCTCCGAGCAAGTCCCATGCGTTTGTCGCGATTCTTCCTGCCGATTCTGAAGGAAACGCCGAAGGAAGCCGAGATCGTCTCGCACCGCCTGATGCTGCGCGCCGGCATGCTGCGGCAGGAGGCGGCGGGCATCTACGCCTGGCTGCCGCTCGGCTTCAAAGTGCTGAAGAACATCGAGCGCATCGTCCGCGAGGAGCAGAACCGCGCCGGCGCGATCGAGCTGTTGATGCCGACGCTGCAGCTCGCCGACCTGTGGCGTGAGAGCGGCCGCTACGACGCCTATGGTCCCGAGATGCTGCGCATCGCCGACCGCCACAAGCGCGAGCTCCTGTACGGGCCGACCAACGAGGAAATGATCACCGAGATCTTCCGGGCCTACGTGAAGTCCTACAAGAGCCTGCCGCTGAATCTCTATCATATTCAATGGAAATTCCGCGACGAGCAGCGTCCGCGTTTTGGCGTGATGCGGGGCCGCGAGTTCCTGATGAAGGATGCGTATTCCTTCGATGTGGATGAGGCCGGCGCGCGCCGCGCTTACAACAAGATGTTCGTCGCTTACTTGCGGACCTTCGCGCGGATGGGCCTGAAGGCGATTCCGATGCGCGCCGAAACCGGTCCGATCGGCGGTGACCTCAGCCACGAATTCATCGTGCTGGCCGAGACCGGCGAGTCCGGCGTGTACTGCGATAAGGACGTGCTCAATCTGCCGGTGCCTGACGAAAACGTCGATTACGACGGCGATCTCACTCCCATCATCAAGCAGTGGACCTCGGTCTACGCGGCGACCGAGGATGTGCACGAGGCCGAGCGCTACGAGCGCGAGGTGCCGGAGGCCAACCGGCTGCAGACCCGCGGCATCGAGGTCGGCCAGATCTTCTATTTCGGCACGAAGTATTCGGACTCGATGAAGGCCAACGTGACCGGCCCGGACGGCACCGATACGCCGATTCATGGCGGCTCCTACGGCGTCGGCGTGTCGCGTCTTGTCGGCGCCATCATCGAGGCCTGTCATGACGAGAACGGCATCAAGTGGCCGGAGGAGGTGGCGCCGTTCCGCGTCGCCATTCTCAATCTCAAGCAGGGCGACAGCGGCACCGATGGCGCCTGCGAGAAGCTGTATCGCGAACTGATCGCCAAGGGTGTCGATGTGCTCTACGACGATACCGACCAGCGCGCCGGCGCCAAGTTCGCGACCGCCGATCTGATCGGCATTCCTTGGCAGGTGCTGGTCGGCCCGAAGGGGCTCGCCGACGGCCAGATCGAACTGAAGCGTCGCAGCGACGGCTCGCGCGAAAACGTCCCGCTTGCCGAAGCTGTGGCGAGGCTTGCTCCGTAAGGTACATACGGCGGGCGCAGCGGGGTCGCCGACTGAAGACGCCGCGAAACATCTCAGGGTGCGCATTGGGTGCACCTGATTTAGCCCGAATCGTGTGAAATTCGGATCATGGATCACGCCATGGACGAGCCAGTCAGAACTACCCCTTTCGCGCCCTTCGAGTGGATGCTGTCCGGCCGCTATCTGCGGGCGCGGCGGCGCGAGGGATTCATCTCGGTGATTGCCGGGTTCTCGTTCCTCGGCATCATGCTGGGCGTCGCGACGCTGATCATCGTCATGGCGGTGATGAACGGCTTCCGCAAAGAGCTGCTCGACAAGATTCTCGGACTCAACGGCCATCTGCTTGTGCAGCCGTTGGAAAGTCCGCTGACCGACTGGAAGGATGTGGCCGACCGCATCAGCGGCGTGCAGGGCATCAAGCTTGCGGCGCCGGTGGTCGACGGCATGGCGCTGGCGTCGTCGCCGTTCAATGCGGCGGGCGTGTTCGTGCGCGGCATCCGTGCCGACGATCTCAACCGGTTGTCTTCGATCGCCAATCACATCAAGCAGGGCACGCTGGAAGGCTTCGATGACGGCCAGGGCGTCGCCATCGGCCGGCGGCTCGCCGATCAGCTCTCGATCCATGCCGGCGACACCATCACGCTGGTGGCGCCGCGCGGCGCCGTGACGCCGATGGGCACGACGCCGCGGATCAAGCCCTACAAGGTCAACGCCGTGTTCGAGATCGGCATGTCCGAATACGACTCGACCTTCGTGTTCATGCCGCTGAAAGAGGCGCAGGCTTACTTCAACCGCGCCAACGACGTGACCGCGATCGAGGTCTACACCGACAATCCCGACCACATCGACGCGTTTCGCAAGAGCGTGACGGAAGCCGCTGGACGGCCGGTGTTTTTGGTCGATTGGCGACAGCGTAATTCGACCTTCTTCAACGCTCTGCAGGTCGAGCGCAACGTGATGTTCCTGATCCTGACGTTGATCGTGCTGGTGGCGGCGCTCAACATCATCTCCGGCCTGATCATGCTGGTGAAGGACAAGGGCCAGGACATCGCCATCCTGCGGACCATGGGCGCGACGCAGGGTTCGATCATGCGGGTGTTCCTGATCACCGGCGCGGCGATCGGCGTGGTCGGCACGCTGACCGGCTTCTTCGTCGGCATGCTGGTGTGCGTCAACATTGAGTCGATCCGGCAATTCCTGTCCTGGGTCACCAACACCGAGTTGTTCTCGCCGGAACTGTACTTCCTGTCGAAGCTGCCGGCCGAGGTCGATTTCGCCGAGACCAGCGCGGTGGTGATCATGGCGCTGACATTGTCGTTCCTGGCCACGCTGTATCCGTCGTGGCGTGCCGCGCGCCTCGATCCCGTCGATGCGCTGCGGTACGAATAGGGGACGGCGATGGAGCAGGACGCCGAAGACATCCCGGTCGTATATCTACACGACATCAAGCGACAGTACGCACAGGGCGAAGCGACGCTGACCATCCTCAGCGGCGCCAAGCTGGCGCTGTGGGCAGGGCAGTCGGTGGCGCTGGTGGCGCCGTCGGGGTCGGGCAAATCGACCTTGCTGCACATCGCCGGACTGCTCGAACACCCCGACGAGGGCGAGGTCTATGTCGGCGGCGTCGCGACCTCCGGCCTGACCGACGCCGAGCGCACCCAGATCCGCCGTACCGACATCGGCTTCGTGTACCAGTCGCACCGGCTGCTGCCGGAATTCACCGCGCTGGAAAACGTCATGATGCCGCAGATGATCCGCGGCCTGAAGAAGAAAGAGACCGTCAACCGCGCCAAGGAGATCCTGGCCTATCTCGGCCTCGGCGACCGGCTGACGCATCGGCCGTCCGAAATGTCTGGCGGCGAGCAGCAGCGCGTCGCCATTGCCCGCGCGGTCGCCAATGCGCCGCGCGTGCTGTTCGCCGACGAGCCGACAGGCAATCTCGATCCGCACACTGCCGACCGCGTGTTCGGCGCGCTGATGCAGCTGGTCAAGGCGACCCAGGTGGCGATGCTGATCGCCACCCACAACATGGAGCTCGCCGGCCGCATGGACCGCCGCGTCTCGCTGCAGGACGGCGTCGTGGTGGAGCTGGAGTAGGGGGGCACAAACCGCCGTCATCACCCGCGAATGCGGGTGATCCAGTATCGCAGAGCGGTCGCTACTTCACCGCAGCGCCCTGGAATACTAGGTCGCCCGGACGAGCCGGGCGATGACGTGCGGGAGTGGGGCAACTCAGCCCCGATGCCGTCGCTGCTTCGCCCGCGGCTTCCTCACCGGCTCCGGCTTGTACCAGGGATTATCCAGACATTGCGCCGCGCGGCCCGAAGCCGACATCTGGCATTGCGCCAGCGTCGAGTAGGCGCATTCGTCGTACCAGTCGTGATAGCTCTGATAGATCCGGAGGCAGACCGGATAGTCCCGTGCCTGCGCGGCTGAAGCTGCGCCGAAAACCGCAAGGCCCAGCACGGCGGCGACGATACGCATGTGGCTTCCTCCTTCAGCTCGACACAGGCCGCCAGACTCGCAGAAATCGGTTGAGGCCGAGCTGAGCTGCCTCAATGACGGTGACGGCGAGCCTTCGGCCCGGTTGGCGCCTGAGACCATGGATTTGTGACGCATTGGCCGGCGATGCCTGACGCTGACGGGCGGCACTGCTCGATCGAGACGTAGCGGCATTCGTCGTATCGGATCGGGCCGTAGACGCGCAGGCAGACCGGGTAGTTGTCGTAGGGCTGGGCAGCTGCGGCCGATGGCGCAGCCACCGCGGCCAGCAGGATAAAGAACAGTGAACGCATGGGAATCTCCGGACGCGGCGCCAGCGAACGCTGCCGCTCGCCGCAATCGGTGCGCCGACTATCCGATCCCGTCAACGTGTGGAAAGCCGGGACAAACGGGCGGCGGTTACGTTTCGTTTACGCTTTCGCGAGGCCGCTCCACCGCGCCTTGACTCCAAGAACGAAATGAGAACATTGTTCTGCATATGTTCACGGTGGTCAGGGAGGCGGACGATGCTGAAAATTTTCATCCAGGAAGCTGCGGCGCTGACGTCGATTGCGCTGTTCATCGGCATGGTTGCGGTCTGGGCGCAAGTCATTCCGCAGCTTTGATCCCAGCGGTTCTGACCCTGCTGCCGGCACAGCGGGGATAAGCGCGGGTGGCGTGTTGCGCACCGCGGGGAGCGCGCCCATCTTTGGGCTCACGAGTCGGCCGCGCGAAGGCGCCCGGCTTTCCCCTCAGCGAGCCAAATTCGAGCCCCAGCCGATGAGCAATGCCGGATTCGTCCATCTGCACGTCCATTCGGCCTATTCGCTATTGAAAGGCTCGATGAAGGTCGCGCGGCTGGCCGAACTCGCCAAGGCCGACCACCAGCCGGCGCTGGCGCTGACCGACACCGACAACATGTTCGGCGCGCTGGAATTCTCCGACAAGCTGTCGGGCTACGGCGTGCAGCCGATCACCGGCATCGAACTGGCGATCGACTTTGCCGACCAGGACGCCGGCTCCCGCAACCCGGCGCTGATCGCGCCGTCGCGCGTCGTGCTGCTGGCAACGCGTGAGCGCGGCTATCGCAGTCTGATGCGGCTGAACTCGCGGGCGTTCCTGGAGACGCCGGTCAACCAGCCGCCGCACATCAAGTTCGACTGGCTCGACGGCGAGACCGAGGACGTCATTGCGCTCACCGGCGGACCGGAGGGGCCGATTTCGCTGGCGATGCTGGCCGACCCGGCGCTGGCCGCGCAGCGATGTGAGCGCTTGGCGAAGCTGTTCGGCGACCGGCTTTACATCGAACTTCAACGCCATGGCACCGACGCGGAGCGCCGCGCCGAACCTGGCCTCATTGATCTCGCCTACGACAAAGGCCTGCCGCTGGTCGCGACCAACGAGCCGCATTTCGCCACCGCCGATGACTACGAGGCCCATGACGCGCTGCTGTGCATCGCCTCGGGCAAGCTGATCGCCGAGGCCGACCGTGTTCAGCTCACGCCCGATCACCGCTTCAAGAGCCGCGCCGAGATGGCGGTGCTGTTCGCCGATCTGCCCGAAGCGCTGGCCTCGACAGTCGAGATCGCGCAGCGCTGCGCCTACCGGCCGCTGACCCGCAAACCGATCCTGCCGCTGTTCACCGTCGGCGCCAGCGTCAGCGACGCCGCCGAAGCGGCCGCGGCCGAAGCCGCCGAGCTGAAGCGTCAGGCCGAGGAGGGGCTCGCCAATCGGCTGCGCGTCCATGGTCTGACGCATGGCATGACCGAGGAGGACTACAACAAGCGGCTGGCGTTCGAACTCGACGTCATCACCCGCATGAAATACGCGGGCTACTTCCTGATCGTGTCGGACTTCATCAAGTGGGCCAAGGCGCACGGCATTCCGGTCGGCCCGGGCCGCGGTTCGGGCGCCGGCTCGCTGGTCGCGTATTCGCTGACCATCACCGACCTCGACCCGATCAAGTTCGGCCTGCTGTTCGAGCGCTTTCTCAATCCCGAACGCGTGTCGATGCCGGACTTCGACATCGACTTCTGCCAGGATCGCCGCGGCGAAGTCATCGAATATGTGCAGCAGCGCTACGGCCGCGACCAGGTCGCGCAGATCATCACCTTCGGGACGCTGCAGGCGCGCGGCGTGTTGCGCGACGTCGGCCGCGTCCTGCAGATGCCGTACGGCCAGGTCGACAAGCTGACCAAGCTGGTGCCGCAGAATCCGGCGGCGCCGATCTCGCTGAAGCAGGCGATCGAGGGCGAGCCGAAGCTGCAGGCGGCGCGGGACGAAGACCCGATCGTGGCGCGCGCCTTCGACATCGCGCAGAAGCTCGAGGGCCTGACCCGGCACGCCTCGACCCACGCCGCCGGCATCGTGATCGGCGACCGGCCGCTCAGCGAGCTGGTGCCGATGTATCGCGATCCGAAGTCGGACATGCCGGTCACCCAGTTCAACATGAAGTGGGTCGAGCCGGCCGGTCTCGTCAAGTTCGACTTCCTCGGCCTCAAGACGCTGACCGTGCTCGATGTCGCGGTGAAGCTGCTCAAGCAGCGCGATATCCACGTCGATCTGCCGACGCTGCCGATCGACGACGCGACAAGTTACCAGATGCTGGCGCGCGGCGATGTCGTCGGCGTGTTCCAGGTTGAAAGTCAGGGCATGCGGCGCGCGCTGGTCGATATGCGGCCGGACCGTTTCGAGGACATCATCGCGCTGGTGGCGCTGTATCGCCCGGGCCCGATGGCCAACATCCCGACTTACTGCGCCCGCAAGCACGGCGACGAGGAGCCGGAATATCTGCATCCTATGCTGGAGCCGATCCTCAAGGAGACGTTCGGCGTCATCATCTACCAAGAGCAGGTGATGCAGATCGCCCAGGTGATGGCCGGCTACTCGCTCGGCGACGCCGACCTGCTGCGCCGCGCCATGGGTAAGAAGATCCGCGCCGAGATGGACAAGCAGCGCGCCATCTTCGTCGAGGGCGCGGTGAAGAACGGCGTCGCCAAGGATCAGGCCGACACCATCTTCGATTTGCTGGCGAAGTTCGCCGACTACGGCTTCAACAAGAGCCACGCGGCCGCCTATGCGCTGGTGTCGTATCACACCGCCTACATGAAGGCGCACTATCCGGTCGAGTTCATCGCCGCGTCGATGACGCTCGATATGGCCAACACCGACAAGCTCTCGG
>NZ_BADD01000592.1 GCF_000333455.1 Rhodopseudomonas sp. B29 | reverse complement strand
ATCAATTGGACGGTGACGCGCGGCGCTGTCCTCGTCCGCGGCGGCCAGGACCAGATCGCCGTCAACGCTCCCCTCACCGGCACGCTGAACGCCAAGGGCTCGATTTCGGCCAAGCTGCAGGGCCAGGTCAACGAGACGCTGGGCAAGCTTCTCGGCGGCAATGTCGCCAAGCAGATCGGCGTCAACATCAAGTCGTTCAATGCCAATGGCGAGATCAAGGGTGCGATCGCCATCGAGGCGCGGCCCAAGGTGCTGGCCAACTGGCATGTCGATCCGCAGCTTTCCGCCCAGGTGACGCTAAACGATTCCAGCGTCGTGCTTGGCGGCGCCCGCATCAACGTGCCCGGCCAGGTCAAGCCTGTCATCGACAAAGCCGTCAACGAGCAGCTCGCCAAATTGCAGAAGACGATGCGCGACGACGGCGCACTGGAGCGCAGCGCGCGGCGCGAATGGGAGCGGATCTGCCGTTCCTACCCGCTGCAGGGCAGCGGGATGCCGAACGGCTTCTGGCTGGAGATCAAGCCGACGCGCGCACTGGCGTCACAGCCGCACATCGACGCCGCCACGGCGACGCTGACTCTCGGCATCGTCGCCGAGACCCGCATCACGGCGACCCAGACCAAGCCGGAGTGCCCATTCCCGCCGTCGCTGGAAATGGTCGGCCCCGAAGCCGCCGGCGTGAAAATCGCCGTACCGGTCGACATTCCGTTCCAGGACGTCAGCCGCATCATCGGCGCTCAGGTCGTCGGCAAGACCTTCCCTGAGAACGGCGGGGCCGCCGCCGTTACGGTGAAGCGCGCCACCGTGTCGCCGAGCGGCGACAAACGCCTGCTGATTTCGTTGCTGGTCGACGCCAAGGAGCAGAAGAGCTTTTTCGGCTTCGGCGGCGAAGCGACGCTGCACATCTGGGGCACGCCGGTCCTCGACTCCAACGATCAGACCCTGCGGCTCACCGACATGAAACTGGCCGTCGAGTCCGAAGCCGCGTTCGGCCTGCTCGGAGAGACGGCGCGCGCCGCCGTGCCGTATCTGGAAAAAGTGCTGGCCGACCGCGCGGTGGTCGATCTCAAGCCGCAAGCCGCCAACGCGCAGCGACGTGTCGGCAATCTGATCGCCAACTACCAGCGCAACGAGGACGGGCTGCGCATCGCCTCGGAGATTTCGTCGCTGCGGCTGACCGACCTCGCCTTCGACGCCCAGACCATGCGGATCACCGCCGAGGCCAACGGCATCCTCGAAGTCACCATCACCAAGCTCAAGCCGCTGCAGTCGTCGCCTTAGGCCTTTGCTTCTCGTTCTTGGGGCTTTCGCTCCGACTGGCAGCGTCATCCTGAGGTGCCCTCCGGGCCGCGCCCGCGCGGCGCGGAGGGCCTCGAAGGATGGGCCACGAGCCGCGTGCCGCCGCATCCTTCGAGGCGCGCTACGCGCGCACCTCAGGATGACGACCCATTCCTCGAGAGAACCAGACACGGCAAAGCCCCGGTCCGCTGACGCGAACCGGGGCCGCTGTTCATCAGCTATGACGCCGATTACTTGCTGGTGCTGGAGCTGCCGCTGTAGCTGAACTCCGGCATCGCCTTCAGCTGATCCTTGGTGGTGTTCAGCACGGCGTGGTCCGGATACCAACGATCGGCGGTGCTGCTCGACGACGACGAGCTCGCCGCGCCGGTGGTCATGCCGGTGTTGGTGGTCGACTTCGAATTGGTCGAGTTGTTCATCGCGGTGTTGCCGGAGACCGGCTGATTGCTGAACTTCAGCTGTTCGAACGGGATCGCGACGTCGCGCTGGCCGACGCCGAGGAAACCGCCGACGCCGATGACGGCAGCCTGCACCTTGCCCGAGCTGTCGAGCAGCAGTTCGCTGATGTCACCCAGCTTCTCGTTGTTCTGGTCGTAGACGTTGACGCCGATCAGCTTCGACGAGCGCCACTGACCGGTATGGGTCGCGGGCGAAACGGTGGACGACGCAGCGGGCGACTTCGACATCGACGAATTGCTGTCGGCCGGAGCGGTGGTCTGCGCGAAAGCGGCGGTGGCGAGAAGCGTGGTGCCGAGCATGCCGGCGACGAGCGATTTGGCGATCATGATGGGGCCCTCTTGTTGTTGGAAGTCCCTATCAAACGACACACTGGCGTGCCTGTTCCCGCGACCTTTTGTTTTCTTACATAGCGAAGGGTTCCAGGTCCGACGCAATGTCATCCAGCGTGCGGTGTCATCCAGCGTGCGGTTCCCGAGAAGCCGAACCGCGGAACTATCAGGCGACGGGCCGCTCGTGAGCGTGCCCGTCGAGACGCATCCAGGCGTTCTCAGCGCGCAACTATCAAGTTTGATAATTGATCAGCAGCGCAGAGAACGAGCCGGACGTGGTGCTGCCGTTAGCGCCGTAGGTCGACGACGATGACGATTGCTGCTGCTGCAGCAGCTTGAGGAAGTCCTGCAGCAGCTGCGTGGTATCGGTCGTGGACGTGGTCGAGGACGTCGAATCGGTCGACGACGCCGAGTTGTCGTCCGGCGGCGGCGGCGGTCCGCCGGCACCGCCGGGACCGCCCGCGCCTCCGGCTCACCGGCGAAAGTGCTTTCGAAGACCTTCTTCAGTTCGTCGGCCTGGTCGCTGGTCAGCTTGCCGCTCGAGACTTCGCTGGAGATCAGGTCGTCGATCTTGGACTTCATGTCGCCGGGCGACGACTTCTGGCCGCTGGCCGAACTGCCGTCGCTCTGGCCGCTTTGCAGCGAGGAGTCGATGTCGTTCAGCGCCGACGACAATGCCGTGGCGTCGGTCGAGCTGACCTGGCCGGAAGATACTTCCGCCGCGAGCTCCTTCTGGAGTTGTTGAAGCGGCGTCAGATAGCTGCTGGTTGAAGCTGCCGAAATAGCAGTCATGAGAAGCTCCGTATGGATGAGCACTCTGGTGCGATGGGACCGGTTGCTACGCACACAAACAAAATTTACCATGCCCGCATAGAGTGCGTCGGATTAACGAAAAGTTGTTCGGCGGCCCCGACAGATTGCGGGAGTTTGCGCAACGCCGATCAGAAACATTCAGAAACAAAAAAGCTTGGTAAGACTCGCGAAATCGCGCAAGACGGGACCATGAGCACCACTCCCCCGCACATCCTGGTCGTCGAAGACGACCGCGAAACCCGCAGCCTGATCGCCAAGTATCTGCGTGGCAACAATTGCAATGTCGCGACCGCGCAGGACGGCCGCGAGATGACTCGCCAGCTCGCCGAACAGCGCGTCGATCTCGTCGTGCTCGACGTCATGCTGCCCGGCGAGGACGGACTGACGCTGTGCCGCAAAGTCAGGGCGACATCGGCGATGCCGATCATCATGCTGACCGCACGCGGCGACGACGTCGACCGCATCCTCGGCCTCGAGATGGGCGCTGACGATTACTTGCCCAAGCCGTTCAATCCGCGCGAACTGCTGGCGCGTATCCGCTCGGTGCTGCGCCGGCAGAACTTCGCCCAGACCGCCAGCGGCGCCGACGGCGCCACCGCGATCTCGTTTCTCGGCTGGAAGCTGGACTGCCGGCTGCGTGAACTGCGCAACCCGGACGGAGCGCTGGTGGCGATGACCAGCGCCGAGTTCGATCTGCTACAGGCGCTGTGCCAACGCGCCGGCCGGGTGCTGTCGCGCGAGGCACTGCTCGATCTCACCCACGGCCGCAACACCGGTTCGTTCGAACGGTCGATCGACGTGCTGATCAGCCGGATCCGCCGCAAGATCGAGCCCGACCCGCGCAATGCCACCATCATCAAGACGGTGCGCTCGGGTGGCTACACCTTTACGCCGGAAGTCCAAGCGAGCTGAACGGCTCGGCGCGCGAGAGGGCGGCCAATGCGCAGACTATTGGACCGCATTCGGTTCAGCGGCATCCGCGGACAGATCGCCCTTCTGGTCGCCGCCTCGCTGATCGGCACGCAATTGCTGATTGCCGCGACCTTCCTGCTGCGCGGCCCCGGTGCGCCCCCGATCGACCACAGCCACACTCAGCTCGAAGTCGCGATGCGGCTGATCTCCGCCAGCCCGCCGCAGGAGCGCGAGCACATGGTCGAGCAGATCGGCAAGGCGCTGCCGCGGCTGGGCCTGAAAATGATGGGACCGATGGACATTCCGTCCGAGGAGGACGACGACGAGTCGGAAGTGCGCGACTTGGCGCGCTGGCTCGGCCCGCTGGCGCGGGTGTTCGAGCTGCCCGACAGCAATGGGCGGCGGGCCGGTATCGCTCTGCCCGACGGCACGGTGATCGCAGCCGATTTTCCCGCGGGGCGACCACGGCCGCCGTTCCGCGAAGGTCCGCTGTTCACCGCGTTGATCGGCGTCATCCTCAGTCTGGCGCTGTTCGGCTGGTGGGCCGATCGGTCGCTGTCGCAGCCGCTGTCCTCCTTCGCCAAGGCGGCCGAGAACTTCAAGCTCGACGGCACGGACGAGCCTCTCGCTGAGACCGGGCCCGACGAAATTCGCGCGTTGGCGCGCGCGCTCAATCGCTCGCGCATACGCATCACCACGCTCCTGGAGGATCGCACCCGGACGTTGCTGGCGATCAGCCACGATCTGCGCACGCCGATCACCCGGCTGCGGCTGCGCAGCGAGTTCATCGAGGACGTGCCGCATCGCGACAACATGCTGCACGATCTCGATCAGATGCGGGCGATGCTCGACACGGTGCTGTCGTTCCTGCGCACCGGCCGGAAGCTGGAGCCGACGACGCGGATCGATCTCGCCTCGACGCTGCAGCTGGTCGCCGATCAGTTCAGCGATCTCGGCCACAAGGTCTGCTATCAGGGTCCCGACCATGCCGAGATCATGGCCCGGCCGGAAGACATCGACCGCGCCGTCACCAATCTGGTCGGCAACGCCGTTCGCTACGGCTGCGACACTACCGTCCGGCTGGTCCCGGCACCATCCCAGATGGTAATCGAGGTCGAGGACGACGGCCCAGGCATCCCCGACCATCGCAAGGCCGCAATGCTGGAGCCGTTCGTCCGCGGCGACGACGCCCGCAACATGGACGAGGCGTCCGGCTTCGGCCTCGGCCTCGCCATCGCCCGCACGATTGCCCGCGAACACGGCGGCGAGCTGACGCTGCACGACACCAAGCCGCACGGCCTGATCGCAAGGATCACGCTGCCGCGTCCGGCGTCAGGCGCCGAATCCTAGGAGAGCTCGGCGGCTCTCGCCGCTGTCGTCGGCGGTTCGCAGCGGCTGCAACAGGTCGGCAATTGCACAGCCTTCCTGTTGCTGCAGGCGCTCCAGCTCGCGGCATTTCTCGATCAGCGGTCTGGTGGTGCGGTAGATGTGTTCCCGGCCGATGGCCTCGGCGCGCCCGACCTGCCGGTTCTTGATGACCGAGGCCATTTCGACATGATCGTCCTGAGCCTTGCTGACGATGTCGAGCGTGAACCACTGATAGCGGACCGCGTAGATGAACGGCACCGGAGATCGCTCGAGAAGCGTCAGCAGCCGCTGATTGCCTGCGGCGCGGTTGATGGCCTGGTGAAAGGCGATGTTGAGGGCGACCCAGCGATCGCAGATTTCCGCCGACCATTCGCCGCCTGCGACCAGCGCAGCGGTGCTGTCGAGTATGTCGTCGACCCTGGCCTCGCTCTCCGGCGAGAAGCCGGCTTCGGCCGCCTGACGGTTCGCCAGCCCCTCGAGCGTCGCCCTCACCTCGAATACGTTCTCGAGGTCGCGCGCCGAATAGGCGCGGATCGAATAGCCGCTGTTGGGCGTGTACTCGATCAGATCCTGGGTCGCGAGCGCCGTCAGCGCGGCCCGAACCGGCGTCCGCGACACGCCGAGGCGCTGCGACAACTCGATCTCGTTCAGGCGCGTGCCCGGAGCAAGTCGGCCGCCGAGCACGAGGTCGCGCAAGGCCTCCAGCACCGCCTGCCCCCGTGTCGTCACCGTATCGTTGATCTTGGTCATATCGGTTGCGCCGGCTCAGACGGAGTCCTGAAGGTCCGCAAAACGCAGCGGCACCGGATCGCTCGCCGCACCGATCTGAGCCGCCGCTGGAGCAGGATTGTTGTTCATGTTCAAGCTGAGAACATGGGGAACGGCGTAGTGACCGCCGGGATCACACATATACTTGGCGAAGATCACCATCTCCAGCGGAATATCCGCGTAGACCAGCCCCTCCTGCCCCGCCGGGATATTGTGCCCGATCGAGCTGCCGTCGGGCGCGATGATCCGCGAGCCGCCGCCACCGACCCGGTAGGTGTCGGGCGGACAGCCGGGCGCCAGCGCCTCGACGGCGTCCGGCAGCATCACGTGCATGCACATCAGCACGAAAGTCTGAGTCGCCATCGCGTAGTTGCGGCTGATAACTTCCAGCGGGCTGATCGGATTCTGCTCCGGACTGACCGGCCCGATGTACTTGTCGCGCACGTCGAGCATGGCTTCGAACGGGCCGCCGCGGACATAGCCGCTGACCGGCCAGGACGCGACATGGACTTGTTCGTTCTTGAAGCTCATCGCCGCCGACACCAGCGGCACGAGATGCTCCCAGCACAGCAATCCGCCGAGGTTGCCGATCGGCGAAGCGATCACCGGCAGCATGCTGCCGTCACCCTCGCCCCAGATATAGCGCTCGGGTCCGGTCGGCTTGAGCTTGCGGTGCCGCGCGATCAGGTCGCCGCTCGGATCGAACCAGAGCTGCGACAGATAGAGCGACCCGCGCTCGCGTTCGGTGACGCTGATGCAGACGTAGATGTTGGCGTCACGCGCAGCCTGGCTGAGCCGCGCCACGGACGGTCCCGGCACCTCGACGGCGTTCTGATAGAGCCGCCCGTACAAAGCGGCGCTGTGGCCCATCGGCCCGGCTTTGAAGATCCACGCCGGATAGCCCGGCACATAGGATTCCGGAAAGCCGATCAGGCGGGCGCCATTCTGGCCGGCCTCGCGGATCAGTGCACAGGCCTTCTCGATCGAGCCGTCGCGATCGAGAAACACCGGACCGGCCTGGACGGCGGCGGCTTTGAACAACGGATAGCTGTCTGACACGCGTTCTCTCCGACGATCGATTGTATCCAAAAGCACACTCGGACAATTCACCACGCGACCCGGAGCGGATCAAGAGGCTCCTGCAGCGCAATCGATCGCCTATGCTGTATTGGCTTTAAATTGGGCGCATTTGCCTATTTCGTCGACGCACAGGCCGGCTGTCTGCTCATTTTTTGCCGCCCCCACTTGCGAATTCATCGTATATAGATAGCATGATTGGATACAATAAGGTGAGCAGCGTGTTAGCGCGTGGAGCAATGCGACCAGTGGAAAGCCCCGCAGACCGCCCGTCGGGCGGCAGCCGCGCCGATCCCGGCGCCGATTTGCTGGAGTTCTGGCGGGTCGATGTCGAGCTGCAGGGCCGGCCGATCCTGAGCGGCATCGATCTGTCGATCCGCAAGGGCGAGATCGTCTGCGTGGTCGGGCCGTCGGGCAGCGGCAAGACCACGATGCTGCGCACCCTCAGCGGCTTTACGCCGCCGACGGCCGGCCAGGTGCTGTTCCAGGGCCAGGAAATCCGCAAGCCGCGCCGCGATATCGCGATCGTCTTCCAGGACTACGGCCGGGCCCTGCTGCCCTGGCGCAACGCCGCCAAGAATGTCGAGCTGGCGATGGAAGCCGCCAACAAGCCGCGCGCCGGCCGCGCCGCCGAGATCGAACGGCTGCTGACGCTGATGGGACTCGGCGGCCACGCCGACAAGTATCCGGCGCAGATGTCCGGCGGCATGCAGCAGCGCCTGCAGATCGCGCGCTGTCTGGCGCAGACCCCGTCGGTGATCCTGATGGACGAGCCGTTCGGCGCGCTCGACGCCATGACGCGGCAGACGCTGCAGGACGAAGTGCTGAAGCTCGTCGCAGCGATGCAGACCACGGTTTTCTTCGTCACCCACGATCTCGAAGAGGCGATCTATCTGGCCGACAGGGTCATCGCGCTGCAGCCCAATCCGGGCCGCATCGCCCGCATCTTCGACGTCGACCTGCCCTCGCCGCGCGACCAGATCTCGACCCGCGAGCACCCGGCCTTTCTCAAGCTGCGTCGGCAATTGTTCGACTTCGTCAAGGGCGCGGAGCCATGACGCGGCCGATGAGGTCGGCGGCGTTGCGCGGTCTCGTCGTCCCGGTGACGCTGATCGCCACCGCGGAGATCGCCGGCCGCGCGGCTCATCTCGATAGTCTCACCATCGCGCTGCCCTCGCACATCGTCGTCGCGCTGGCGCAGGCGCTGGCCGACGGCAGCTTGCTACAAGCCACGGCCGAAACCCTGTGGGCCGTGCTGGCCGGCGTCGCGCTCGGCACCGCGTTCGGCCTCGCCCTCGGTCTCGCGCTCGGCCTGGCGCGGCCGCTCGACCGCCTGCTCGCGGTACTGATCGAATTGCTGCGCCCGATTCCGACCGTGGCACTGATCCCTCTCGTCATCCTCGTCGCCGGGCTCGGCTATCTGACCGAGATCACCATCGTCGCCTTCGGCACGATGTGGCCGGTGTTCGTGATCTCGCGCAGCGCGATCCTCGGCGTCGAGCCGCGTCTGTTCGAAGTCGCCGACGCGCTGGGGTTTTCCTGGCCGCAACGCATTCAGAAATTCGTGCTGCCGTCGATCGCGCCGCGCATCTTCCTGGCGTTCCGTCTCGCCGTCGGCTTCGCACTGATCATCGCCGTGACGGTCGAGATCACCACCAATCCGCTCGGCCTCGGCAACGCCATGGTGGTGGCGCAGAATGCGCTGAACCCGGCGCTGACGCTGGCCGTGCTGGTGTGGATCGGCGCCATCGGCTGGCTGTTCAGCCGGCTGCTGATCATCGTCGAGCGCGTCGCGTTTCCCGGGATGGGATCGGCGGTGCGATCATGAGACGTGTCGCGTGGTGGCTGGCGAGCCTCGGCGTCGTCGCGCTTGTGATCTATGCTTGGCACCTCCTCGCCGCCGCGGCGGTGATCTCGCCGGTGTTCCTGCCCAGCCCGCAGCGGGTGTGGACGGCGCTCAGCCGCGGCATCCAGAGCGGCGCGCTCACCGGCTACGCGCTGCAGACCGTGGTGCACATGTTCTGGGGCTGGTTCGCCGCGTCCTGCGCGGCGATCCTGCTCGGCTCGATCATCGGCATGTCGCCGACCATCCAGGCCTATCTGCAGCCCTCGCTCGAAGCGATGCGGCCGCTGCCGGCCTCCGCCACCATCCCGATCTTCACGCTGGCGCTCGGCCTCAACGACGGCCTCGTCCTCACCGTGATCGCCTTCGGGGCGATCTGGCCAACGCTGCTGGCGACGATCTACGGCTTCGAGTCGGTCGACGAGCGGCACTACGAAGTCGCCGCAGCGCTCGGCATGTCGAAATTCGACATCGTGCGCAAGATCGCGCTGCCGAGCGCGCTGCCCGACATCCTCGCCGGCATGCGCGTCAGCGTCACCATCGCGCTGATCCTCACCATCGTCTGCGAGATGATCGCCGGCGTCGGCGGCCTCGGCCAATGGATCCTCAACGCCGGCCGCACCTTCCGCGCCGACAATCTGTTCGCCGGCATTCTGATGCTCGGACTCCTCGGCCTGATCAGCACCAACCTGATCATCGGCACTGAACGCTACATGCTGAGATGGAAGCAAGCTTGACTCACAAAGGGGGAACTATGATCCGACGCAGCTTCGCAGGCGTACTCGCCGCCGTTGTTATCATTGCATCGCTATCGACCGCGCACGCCCAGCAGAGCATGAAGCTCGGCATCGGCGTCACCTCGGACTTCCTCGCTGCCTATATGGCGCTCGACCAGGGTCTGTTCGAAAAGCACGGCCTCAAGGTCACGCCGGTGTCGATGGCCGGATCGCCCGGCTCGAACCAGATCGCCGCGCTCGTCGCGGGCTCGTTCGATGCGCTGGCGATGTCGGCGCCCGGTCTCATTCAGTCGGCCGACGCCGGCCTGCCGCTCGTCGGCATCGCCAACGGATCGGTGCTGCCGACCTTCGGCAATCTCGGCATCGTTGCGCGCACGGGGAGTAACATCAACAAGCCCAGCGATCTGGTCGGCAAGAAGGTGGCGATCGCCGGCCTCAACAACATCCTGCACTTCGCCGCGCAGAACTGGCTCGCCGAGAACGGGGTCGACTACAAGAAGATCCAGTGGGTCGAGGTGCTGTTCGCGCAGCAGCAGGATCTGATGAAGGCCGGCCAGTTCGACGCCGCGGTGATGACCGATCCGTTCTTCACCACCACCGTCTCGCAGGGCATCGGCTATCCCGCCGGCAAGGTCTACGACAAGGCGCCGGCCGGCGTCACACTCGGCCTCTACGGCGCGACGAAGAGCTGGGCCGAGAAGCACCCGCAGGAACTCCAAGCCTTCCGCCTGGGGCTCGCCGACGGCGAGGCGTTGGCCAAGAGCGACAACAAGCTGGCGATGGAGGTGCTGGCCAAATACACCAAACTGCCGGCCGCGGCCCTGGCGCTGGTCGGCATGCCCAATCTGGCGACCAGGCTGGAGCCCGGCAATCTCGACTGGTGGTTCGGCGTGCTCAAGAAGCAGGACGTTCTCACCAGCAATATCAAAGCCTCCGACATCGTCTTCAAGTAACCGCGCCGCCGCGGCCGGCCCCGCGCGGGGCCGGCTCGCTGCCGGCGATTTTCGCCGCATCGACCGCGCAAAGTTGCATAGGCGGCGGAAAATTCCCTCGCGAAAGCCACGTTGACACGCAGGCCCATCGGCCTAAATTGAGCGCGACCGAGGGGGGCTCCGACGAGGAGCTGAGATACCGCACCCTCGCCGCTTCGTTCCGGAGCTGTGCGAGACCGCGGTGACCCTTTGAACCTGATCCGGGTCATGCCGGCGAAGGGACAGGGATGCACCAGAGACTTCAAGGCCTTGGCGGGGCCGAATCCGCCACACATCCATCCGTCGTTGCCAATCTCGCTGCGGCTGCTGAGCCGCTGCCGAGGGCTGCCGCGCCGGAACCCGTGCGCGAGTCGCCAGCCCGCGACGATGCGGCCGCTCTCCGCAGCCAGAAGCCCGATCTACGCAAGGACGCGCCGGTGTCCATCGTCGGCGCCGGCATCGCCGGAGCCTGGCAGGCGCTGCTGCTGGCCCGCGCCGGCCGCCGGGTGACTTTGTACGAACGCGGCGACAAGGCGATGACACAGGCCACCAGCCATTGGGCTGGCGGCATGCTGGCGCCGTATTGCGAGGCCGAGGGCGCCGAGCCGATGGTCAGCCAGATCGG
>NZ_BADD01000593.1 GCF_000333455.1 Rhodopseudomonas sp. B29 | reverse complement strand
GGAGCAATGGTGCTCGCCGAATTCTGCACCGCGGCCTGTATGCGGCACATATCCGCCGCATGCGCCGGCTGTATGCGGAACGACAGGCGGCGATGCTAAAAATGCTCGCCGAGTCGCTGTCCTACGCGCCACCCGAATTTGAATGCGTCAGCGGCATGCACTTCGTGCTGCCGTTCCGGGACGGCGTCGACGACACCGCGGTCGCGCGCCAGCTGTGGGAGAACCGCATCGTCAGCCGCCCGCTGTCGATGTACTACGGCGGACGCCAGTCCCGGTCGGGACTGTTGCTCGGATTCGCCGCGTTCCGCCCTGAAGACATCCTGTCGGCCGGCAAGTATCTGATCGGCCTCGACGACCTGATCCGCCCTCCGGCGCGCGATCCATCATGATCGGCATCACCGGACGCGACCTCACGTCGTGTAGCGGAAATTCTTCACGAAGGCCGGCATCTCGATGCCCTCACGCAGCTTCGGATCCGGCACGGGCGGCAGTTGGACGGTTCGCAGCGCGATCGAACCGGCCCACAGATTCGTGGCGAGATCGTCCGGCTCCTCGTCCGGCAGACCGTCATTGACCTTGGCCGACACCTCGTCGAGCTTCATCCGGATCACCTTGGTGGCTTTCCATTCCTGCTCGGTCGGCTTGCGCGCATAGTCCCACAGGCCCGGCGCAAGGCGATCGACGAAGACCTCCAAGGCCTTGCGCTTGACCTCCTCGTCACACAGCTCGGCCTTGCCGAACGCCATGACCGAGCGGAACTGGACATTGTGATTGAAGGCGGCGCGCGAGAACACGATGCCGTCCAGGTGAGTCACGGTGAAGCAAACCGGAATGCCGGTCTGCTGGGCCTTCAGCATGCGGCTCGCCGACGAACCGTGCCAATACACGTAGTCGTCGATTCGCCAATGATTGGTGGGCGTCACGTAGGGTTCGGAGTCGATCACATAGCCGACCTGGCAGACGATGCCGGCGTCGATAATCGCATCGATCGTCGCGCGGTCGTATTTGCCGAGCCAGTGATATCGCTTCAGCCGCGTGCGCTCGGTCGCCGGTTCTGCGATCGTCGGTGCGTCAACGGTGGTCATCTCGGCCGAACTCCAATTCCATCAAGCGAAGCATCCCTCTTTCTATCGAGTCGCCCGCCATCGGCTCGGAGCCATTCTGTGAAAGATCGAGGGACCAATTCGATTGTCGTAGACGAGGGCGCGCAAAGATCCGCCATCTCATCGACGCCCATTCTTGCGCTGCAGAAATTTACCTGCTCAAATACAGACACTGCGTCGCTCGAATATGTCAGCCCGCGGGTCGGTTATCTATTACCAGGAAGCCGCGACGATCGGACCGAAGCACGCTGTGCCGGTCTCCTACGCCCAACGCCTGCAAGATTGTGTCTTCAGTCGTGCCACCGCAGATCCGCGCCCGGCAATCCGCCGGAGCATTGAAAATGCGCCCGGTCATGACGAACGACGAAATGAACCATCACATCCACGAACCCGGCGTCTTCGTCGACGAGTTCACCCACTGCTTCACCGGCGAATGCCGCGTCAACGTGTTGCAGATCCTTTTNCAGATGACGTCTTCGAAGCGAGATCAATAGCCAAGCGATGATAGGCCCGGCAATCGCAACTGCAGACGTCAAATAAGCGTTAGCGAAGTACGTGTCGCCAAGCTCGCTTCGTATCGCAGGCCCGACGTCTGCGTCATGCCACTCGAGAAGCTGCGCCCCAACGTAAAGCGCTGATAGCGGAAAAAGCAAAATCGCATACCAGGCCGTTTGGAAGCCAGCAAGATTGCACCAGCGGTAATAACGACGGGAATAAACCAGAGTTGAATGACTGTAGGTTCTTTGTCGCTAACCTCAGCCCAGGCAGGCGATGAGGAAACGTTAGAAATGCTGCGAACGGAAGCCTCACCTTGGAAGCAAGAGGAAGCTCGCGCATGCTAGTCTCTAAGATAAGCCTGCTTGATCCGTTCGATCTGCTCTTCGGCAGAGAGCCGCAGGCGATCAGCTTCCCTCGCCCGCCGGCGCATCGGCTCTGAAAGCTCGATACCCTCGACTGCACTAATCTCTTCAAAAAGCTCCGCCCCGAGCACAAAAGCTCGCTCGCTCGGAGGATTTTGATCGTGAGGATCCGATGCCATAAAGGATCCTACCACGAGGGGAGCCGAGCGTCACTCGCGCTTAGTGTCCCCCGCCCCCAGCCGCCGCCATCGGGTTGGCCGGCTTGGCGAGCAAAAACACCATCGTCGACAGCCCAATATAAAAGACCGTCAGCAGCACGAAGCAATCGCCGAAGCTCATGGTCACCGCTTGGCGATGGACGATCAGGTTGAACTGCTTCAACGCCATCATCGAGGCGTCGCCGAGGCCCTGGAAGCGTTGGGTCAGCATGGTGAGGAAGTCGACCGCCTGGGCGTTGCCCCAGGTCACCTTGTCGTGCAGCCGCGAGATGTGGAAGTCGGTGCGGTTGTCGAGGATGGTGTTGATCAGCGCCAGGCCGAGCGCGCCGCCGAGATTGCGGGTCAGGTTGAACAGGCCCGACGCATTCTTGACGCGCTGCGGCGGCAGCGTGCCGAGCGCGATGTTGTTGGTCGGCACCATCGCCATCATCATGCCGACGCCGCGGAAGATCTGCGGCCACAATAGCTCGTAAAAATCGTAGTCGCGCGTGATCCAGGTCATCTGCCAGGTGCCACCGGCGAATAGCAGCAGCCCGATCGCGATCAGGATGCGCATGTCGACGACGGCCATCAGCCGGCCGACCAGCGGTGCGGACATGAACATCGCGATGCCGGAGACGAACATCGTCTCGCCGATCATCAGCGCGCTGTAGCCGCGCACTTCGGCGAGGTAGCGCGGATAGATGTAGGTCAGGCCGTAGAGCCCGATGCCGACGCAGAACTGGAACATGCAGCCGATCGCGAAATTGCGATTGGAAAAGGCGCGCAGATCGACGATCGGCTCGCGCGCCTGGAACGCGCGCCAGAAGAACGCGATCGCCGACACCACGCAGACGACGGCGAAGATCAGGATCGACTCGTCGTTGAACCAGTCGTTGCGCGGCCCCTCTTCCAGCACGTATTCGAGCGAGCCGAGGAAGCCGGCCATGAAGCCCAGCCCCCACCAGTCGAAGTGATCGAGCAGTTCGTAATGCGGCTCGTCGAAATCGACCAGCGCCAGCACGCCGATGGTGATGCCGATGCCGGGCACGACGTTGATGAAGAACAGCCAGTGCCACGACATCAGGTCGGTGATGTAGCCGCCGACCGTCGGGCCGATCGTCGGCGCCAGCGTGGCGACGAGGCCGATGATCGGGCCGACCAGATTGAACTTAGAGCGCGGAAACACCGTGTAGGCCGAGGCGAACACGGTTGGGATCATGCCGGCGCCGAGGAAGCCCTGGATGGCGCGCCACAGGATCATCTGCTCGATCGACGAGGTGAAGCCGCACATCAGGCTGGCGAGCGTGAAGCCGGCCGCCGAGATCGCGAACAGATTGCGCGTGCCGAGCGCGCGCGACAGGAAGCCGGACAGCGGGATCGCGATCACTTCGGCGATCAGATACGCGGTCTGCACCCAGGAGACTTCGGAGGATGAGGCCGACAGGCCGGCCTGGATTTCGGAGAGAGATGCCGAGACGATCTGGATGTCCAGGATCGACATGAACATCCCGAACACCATGATCAGGAACGCGAACAGCCGGCTCGCCGGCACATGTTCGGAGGGTGCGTCCGGCACCGCGCCTGTCACTGTGGTCGTTGCCGACATCGGCCGATCCTTGAAGCCATTGTTACTTCGTCATGGCCGGGCTCGTCCCGGCCATCCACGTCTTGGCTGCGGCTTCTTTAGCGTCGTGGATGCCCGGCACGAGGCCGGGCATGACGGAGAAGAAGCCCTGCAACTAATCGGCGCTTACTTCGCGTCGCTACGCGTATCGACCTTGACGTAGACCGACATGCCGGCTCGCAGCAGGTTTTCGCGGGCGACGTCGGCGGGGACGCGGATGCGGACCGGGACGCGCTGCACGATCTTGGTGAAGTTGCCGGTGGCGTTGTCGGGCGGCAGCAGCGTGAACACCTGGCCGGCGGCCGGTGCCAGGCTGTCGACCGTGCCCTCGATCTTGCGGCTGGAGAACGCGTCGACCGAGATGTCGACCTTCTGGCCCGGCTTCAGGCGGCGCAGCTGCGTCTCCTTGAAGTTGGCGTCGATATAGACGCCATCGAGCGGCACGATATTGGCGAGGCGCTGGCCGGCGTTGATGTAGTCGCCGGTGTTGACCAGACGATTGGAGAACACGCCGGTGACCGGCGCGCGCACCTGGGTGAAGTCGAGATCGCGCTGCGCCTTGGCGAGCGCGCTCTGCAGCTCGACGAGCTGGGCGCGGGCTTCGTTCTGCTGCGCCTTGGTCACTTCGACATTGTCACGCGAAGCGTCATAGGCTGCCTTGGCGGCGTTGACCGAGGCGACGCTCTGGTCGCGGCTGGCCTGCGAGGTCTCGAATACGGCGCGCGAGGCGAAGCCCTTGGTCGAGAGCGCCTGCTGGCGATCGAAATCGAGATCCGCGCGCTTGGCGGCGGCTTCGGCGGAGGCGAGCTGCGCCTGCGCCTGCTCCACCGCGCTCTGCTGCGCGGCGATCTGGCGGCCGATGCGGGTGATGGTGGCTTCCTGGGTGGCGATCTTGGCCTTGGCCGAGTCGACCGCGATCTTGTAGTCGCCGTCGTCGATGCGGAACACGACGTCGCCCTGCTTCACCTCGGTGTTGTCGGCCGGCAGGATCGCAGCGATGTGGCCGGAGACGCGGGCGCCGAGCGTGGTGTTGTTGGCGCGCACATAGGCGTCGTCGGTGCCGACCATGAAGCGGCCGACCAGCATGTAGTCGATGCCGAAGTAAGCACCGGCCGCCAGTGCCAGCACGCCGACACCGAGCAGCACGATGCGCTTCTTGCCCGGCTTCTTCGCCGCCGGCGCAAGCCGCTCGGCAGGGGCGACCGGCTCGTCGTCGATCTCGGGCTCGGCCAACTTCAGCGTCGAGGGATCTTCGAGCAGCGAACGCACCGCCTCGGCCTGGTTTGGCACGGCATGTGGCGCCGCCGCCTTGCCCGGCGCGTGAGCAGTCTCGGTGGCCGCAGCATCGGGCTCGGGGCGCAGCACACGGGCAGCCTGGTCGCGTCCGGACATCGAATTCTCCTGCACCCTTCGCGCTCGGCCATTCGCACGCGAACTTCCCGCTCCGGGGTCTTCTTCCTCCGGAACGGTGAAGAACTACCATTGACCGAACGGTTCGGTCAAGGTACATGATTTAGGCAGACATGCTGACCCAGCAGTCATTGCTCCCGGGTTGCCGGGGTGGCTGCAAACCAGGACATGCTGAAGCGATGGTTACTCGCGGCTCTGCGGCGCCCGTGCCGAACGTGGAAGAGGACAGCGCCAAGCGGCGCCAGATCCTCGATGGCGCCCGCGCGGTGTTCCTGGAGCTCGGCTTCGACGGCGCCAGCATGGGCGAGATTGCCCGCGCCGCCGGCGTGTCGAAAGGTACGCTCTACGTCTACTTCACCGACAAGAACTCGCTGTTCTGCGCCATCGTCGAACAGGAGAGCCTGGCCCAGGGCATGGCGTCGTTCGACTTTTCACCGGAGCGCGACGTCGAAACCACCCTGCGCGACTTCGGCCATGCCTATATCGGGCTGATCTGCACGCCGCTCGGGGCTTCGACGATCCGCACCGTGATGGCGATCGCCGAGCGCATGCCCGACGTGGGGCGGCGCTACTACGAGCGCGTCGTCGCCCACACCATCGCCCGCTTCGGGCGCTATCTTCAGATCCAGGTCGACGCCGGCACGCTGGTGATCGAGGATTGCGAACTCGCCGCCGCACAGTTCATGCAGACTTGTCAGGCGTCGCTGTTTCTGCCGTTCGTGTTTCAGGCCACCGAACCGCCCTCCCCCGAGCGCATCGCATCCGTCGTCGCCAGCGCGACACGCATGTTCATCGCCGCCTATCGCCCTTGAGGCGACGAGGCTTCGCTTTGGTCTTGATCCAGGATTCCGCCAGCGAAAACGCGAAGCGGATCTGGCGCTGGGCGCGGGCATCGTCTTGCGAGAAGATGCGATGCACCGCGGCGCCGCGCACGACGGCCAGTAGCGCACCGCGCATCGTGTCGATCTCGCGCGCGCTGAGCGGATAGTCGGCCAGCAGCGCGCGCCAGTATTTGTTGCGCATTTTGGTGATCTGCTGCATCAGCCGCTCGATCTGGCTACGCAGCCTGTCATCGCTGCGCGAGCCCATCCAGATTTCGATGAGCGCGAAGTAGTCCGGGCCGCCATAGACCTGCCAATAGCGGTCGGCGATGGCGCCGATGCGCTGATCCAGCGTGTCGCCGGCGGAGATTTCGGCTTCGATCTCGCCGACCAGTTCCTGTGAGACGTAGCTCACTACGGCCAGGTACAGATCCTGAATCGTGCCGAAATGGTGCTGCAGCGCGCCCCTCGTCACCTTGGCGCGCGTCGCGATGGCGTTGGCGGTAGCGCCCGCATAGCCGCGCTCGCTCACCGTATCGATCGCGGCACGGATCAGCGCCGCGCGCGTCGCCTCGCTGCGATCGGCCTGCCGCCGCCGCGGCTTGGCGGCAGCGCTGCGAGGCGCCGCCGCCGCGCGTTCAGGGCCGGGCTTGCTCTTCATCCTGGCACCCTCGTTGCGGCGACACCCATAATGCCGACGATTACTTCACCAGTGGACAGCCGCCTTCGTTGAGCGGACGAAATGCCTGATCGGCCGGAATCGTCGCCACCAGATTATACAGGTCCCATTCCGACTTCGACTCGCTCGGCTTCTTGGCCTGGAACAGATACATGTCGCGCATCACCCGGCCGTCGATCCGCAGCTTGCCGTTGTGGGTCATGAAGTCATTGATCGGCATCTCGCGCATCTTGGCCATCACCTGATCGGCATCGCGCGTGCCGGCCGCCTTCACCGCCTTCAGATAATGCATCACGCCGCTATACGCGCCGGCCTGGGTCATGCTCGGCATGCGGTGCATCTTGTCGTAGAACCGCTTCGACCAGGCGCGCGTCGCGTCGTCGAGATCCCAATAGAACGCCTCGGTCAGCATCAGCCCCTGCGCGTCCTTCAGGCCGAGGCTGTGGATGTCGCTGATGAAGCCGATCAGCGCCACCATCTGCATGTCGCGCTGCAGGCCGAACTCGATCGACTGCTTGACCGCGTTAGTCATGTCGGTGCCGCCATTGGCGAGGCCGAGCACCTTGGCCTTGGAGGCCTGCGCCTGCAGCAGGAACGAGGAAAAGTCGCTGGTGCCGAGCGGATGTCGCACCTGCCCGAGCACTTTGCCGCCATTGGCGGTCACGACTTTTGCCGTATCCTGCTCCAGCGTCTTGCCGAACACGTAGTCGGCGGTGAGGAAGAACCAGTCCTTGCCGCCGCGCTGGACGATGGTCCGCCCGGTTCCGCTGGACATCGCATAGGTGTCCCAGGTCCAGTGCGCCGTGTAGGCGTTGCAGGCCTTGCCGGTGATGTCGGAGCTGCCGGCGCTGGTGACCAGCGCGATCTTCTTCTTGTCCTTGGCGAGTTGCATCACCGCCAGCGCCATGCCGGACGACGGAATGTCGGTGATCACGTCGACACCGGAATCGTACCAGTTGCGCGCGATGTTGGTGGCGATGTCGGGCTTGTTCTGGCCGTCGGCTGAAACGACTTCGATCGGTTTGCCGAGCACGCTCCCGCCGAAATCAGCTATGGCCATCTTGACGGCTTCGACCGATCCCTCGCCCCCGATGTCGGCATAGACGCCGCTCATGTCGGCCAATACGCCGATCTTGATCGGCCCGTCTTCGGCTTTCACCGCGGCCGACAATGCAAACACCGCCACGGCAGCCGCAGCTGCGCCGACGAGAGACGCCCGTCCCATCGCAATCCTCCCCTGTTGAATGCCCGGATTAGGTCCGGGTCAGGCGGCAAGCATACATACATTCCAAGATGAATGTAAGTTGCGGAGCGGATCGCCGCTGGCGTGGTTTGATCGCGAGATGCGGCCGGCTTCCTTCACACGGAAAAACAGGCGAGACTAATCGTCGTCAGTCTCTTCGCGGTCGGCCGCCTTGGTCTTGCCACGCCCGCCGAGCGCGCCGGTGACGCCGCTCCAGCTGCTGCCGCCTGGGCTGGTCGCATACGGACTGTTGCGCTGGGCGCGCGCGGCGACTTCTTCGCCCGAGACGGCCGCCGGCTTGCAGATGATCGGCCGCGAACGGCGGCGCATCAGATCGACGTGGATGTGATTGTAGTGATAGATGTTGGCACCCGGCGCCAGCACCGTGTTGAAGATCTGGCAGGCGCCGCCCTGCACGTCGCGCAGAAAGCCCTGCTCTTCCGGCAGTCCCTTCCAGCCTTTCTGCACCGAGATGTAGCGGCCGTCGCCGAGCGTGAAGCCGGCAACGTCGAGCGCGTTGCCGAACGCGTGCTCGGAAATATGCGCGTTGGGATTGCCGTTCATGCCGCGGCACGAATAGGCCGAGATCTGCTTGATCTCGACCACGCGCTGACCGAACCAATGCTGCGCGGCCGGCTGCACGACCTCGGCCAGCCAGCGATCGAGCGCGGAGACGATCGGGCACGCCAGCGTCGCGACCGGCTTGATCGCGACCGGACCGACGGAGCCGGTGACGTTGCCGGCGGGTCCCGGCCCGAGCCGCGGCAACGGCCGCTCGGCCTCTTCGGGCGTACGCTGCGGCACCGGCGAGTAGTTGTTCTGCTCCGGGTAGCGCACATTCTCGGCCGGCGGCCGCTCCGCCGGTAGCGAACCTTCTGGCGGCAGATTGATATCGGCCTGCGCCGGCACGACGTCGGGCGCGTTCAGCGGCACCGGGCCGTTGCCATAGGCCGGCCGTGTCGCCTGATAGGTCTGCGGCGGAGCACCGAAACCGTTCGACGGCTGAGCGCCATAACCGCCAGATCGTGAAGGCTGATAAGGCTGCTGTGAAGGTGAGGTGTAGCGCGGCTGGTTGCCCGGCCACGGCGGCTGGCCGCGCCCGCCGCCGACATCGCCCGGCGGCCGCAGATCGTCGGCGTAACCGAACGCGCCGCCCTCGCCGAGCGCTGCGACCTTCAGCGGAAATTCGGCGCCGCAAACGCCGGGGCCGGAAATCGGATCGATCCGCACCAGATCCGGGCTCTCCTTCACCACGCCCGATTTTCAGGCAGGCGATCTCGGCCTCGGCTCGCCACGGTTCACGCTCGGCAGTCTGGAACAGACCGCGCCCGCAACCCGCAAGCGATACAAGGACGAAGGAGCCGACGAGATACAAACGAACTCCACGCGTCATGCGCGCACAGTTGCTCAATCTGATTAAAGAGAATTGAACGGTATCGCGTTAGCTGCGGTTAACCATAAGGGCGCCGCGAGCACGACCTGCTCCTTCTCCCCGCCCGCGGGGAGAAGGGTGGGATGAGGGGGCGTCTCCGCGCGGCAGAGCGCCGGGGTTCATAGGCGGCATTCAATTAACTATCAAATAACTACACGAAACGCTCGGCCTCGCGGAGGCGCCCCCTCACCCGGATTGCTGCGCAATCCGACCTCTCCCCGCACGCGGGGAGAGGTCGCGCCGTGCCCGACAACGGCTTTCGGCCGCCCTTACGCCGCCCGCACTTCGCGCAGGAAGGCTTCGACCTGGGTCTTCAGCACTTCGCCGCTCTTCGACAGTTCGGCGGCGGCGTCGACCACCTGGCCGGCGGCGACGCCGGTCTCGCGCGCAGCTTCGTTGACGCCGATGATGTTGGACGACACTTCGGTGGTCGAGCGCGCGGCTTCGGCGACGTTGTGGGCGATCTCGCGCGTGGCGGAGCCCTGCTGACGCACCGCGGCGGCGATCGCCGTGGCGATCTCGTTGATGCGGCCGACGATGTCGGTGATGCCCGAGATCGCATTGACCGACGACTGCGTCGCCTGCTGGATCGAGTTGATCTGGGTGGTGATCTCGTCCGTCGCCTTGGAGGTCTGCTCGGCCAGCGCCTTGACCTCGGCGGCCACCACAGCGAAGCCGCGGCCGGCCTCGCCGGCGCGCGCCGCCTCGATGGTGGCGTTGAGCGCCAGAAGGTTGGTCTGCGAAGCGATGTCGCTGATCAGCGTCACCACTTCGCCGATCTTGTTGGCGGCCTCGGCCAGGCCCTTCACTTCATTATTCGTGCGGCTCGCCTGCCCGGCGGCTTCGCTCGCCACCTGAGCCGACTGATCGACATGCTTGCCGATTTCGCCGATCGAGGCGTCGAGTTCCTCGACCGCCGCAGCGACGGCCTGAGCGTTCGACGTCGCCTGCGACGAGGCTGCCGTCGCCGCCACCAGCCGGCGTTCGGATTCACGCGATGTGCCGACCATCGAGTCTGCCGTGCCACGCAGCTCGGTGGCGGCCGAGCCGACGAGTTGCACCACGCCGCCGACGCTGGACTCGAACCGCGCGGCAAGCTCGTGCATCGCCTGGCGTCGTTCGGCCTCGTGGGACGTGCGCTGTTCGTCCTGCGCGGCGCGGAGCCGCTCGGTCTCGATCAGGCCTTCCTTGAAGACTTCGACCGCCTTGGCCATCGAGCCGATCTCGTCCTTGCGGCCCTTGCCGGGTACCTCGATGTCATGGCGTCCGCCGCTGATGGCCCGCATCGCGCTCTCCAGCGCCTGCACCGGCTTGGCCATGCTGCGGCCGAGCCACATCGCGATGCCGCCGGCAATCAGCACGGCACACAGCGTGGCGAGCCCCAGCATCTGCAGCGAACTCCGCGCCAGCGACGCGTAGGCGGAAGCGTCACGCACGATCTGGATCACCGCCACCGGCTCGCCGGAGAAGCGCTTGAGCTGGCCGAAGGTGGTGGCAATGGCCCGGCCACCGGCGTCGCCCTGCTGGATCACCAGCTCGCCGCCCATGGCGCGGCGAACGACCGCGGCGTCGGCGTCGGCGTCGGTGCCGCCGAGCGTCGAGGCGATCACTTTGACCTTGTCACCATCGGGCTGAAGAATCGCGACGTCGACGCCGAACCGCGCCTTCATCCGCTCCACGAAATTCTTGCCGAACGGCGTGCCCACATCGATGACGCCGATGGTCTTGCCGTCGACGATCATCGGAGTCGAGGCAAACACGCTGAGATTGTTGAGACCGGGCTCGATGCCGGCGAACGGCTTGCCGCTCTCCAGCGCCTGCACCACCATGGCGCGGCGCTTGGTGACGTCGTCGCCGAACGCCTTGGGATTATGGACCCGAGCGAACGCCACGCCGGGCGGCATCATCACGGTGATAGCCTCGATGCCGCGGGCGACATTCTTCTCGCGGCCCTCGGTCATCATCTTGATCAGACCCTCTCGGTCGCCGGCGACCGCTGCGTCCTTGATCGGCTTCAGCGACGACAGTGCGTCGCTGACCGCCAGCGTGGCACGGGTTTCGGCCTCCAGGGCTCCGACCAGATTGGCGTAGTCGGCGTGGAGTTCCCGATCGAGTGCCACCTCGATCGTGGCCTGCTGCCGCCAGACGCTGAAGCCTGCCAGCATCGCGCATGACCCGATCGCGACAAGTGTGATCGCCACAATGATCCGCCCGGAAATCGAATTCAGCATTTCTCGCCCTTTGCCCTAGCCCTCTTGCTGTTCAAAACTAGACGCAACCAGACAAAAAGCAGTTAACGCGTAGCTTCGTGAACTGCAGGTTGTACCCCAGCGACGCCTGGTAACCTTGAGCGGTTAGGTTAAGGGGCGATCGGCGTTGACCCTCTCGCTGCTGATGGTCAACTGCGGCCATGACCAAGGACGACGACTACGAACTGGATAATTCAGGAAACCGGGTGCTGATCGGTCTGTCGGCGGCCGAAACCGCCGAATTCTTCCGGCTCGACGAGATCATCACGAAAAGCGGCCCGCCGCCGATCGACGCCGGAGAATGGGTCCGCGCCGAGGACCGCCGCTGGCTCGAGCTCTACGAGAAGCACGAATCCGCCCGCCGGCCGTTCCTGAAAAGCAGCAAGACCATGCATTGAGGGCGACCGTCGCCCGTGCTAGCGCTCCGCCCAATGAATTTCAGGGAGGATAGCGGCGCATGGTCGAGGCGGTGATCTGGGATTTTGGCGGGGTGCTGACGACCTCGCCGTTCGAGGCCTTTGCGCGGTTCGAGCAAGAGCGCGGCCTGCCGGTCGACATCATCCGCCGTACCAACGCCGAAAATCACTTCGAGAACGCCTGGGCCAAATTCGAGCGGGCGGAAATTGACATCGATACTTTCGACGAAATGTTCGCCGCCGAATCCCGCGCGCTCGGCGCCGAGGTCCGCGGCAAGGATGTGCTGCCGCTGCTGTTCGGCGACCTGCGCCCCGAGATGGTCGAGGCGCTGCGCGTCATCAAGCGCCAGCACAAGACCGGCTGCATCACCAACAATCTGCCCGCCAACGCCATCGGCTCGACGGCCGGCCGCACGCTGTACGTCGCCGAAGTGATGGCGCTGTTCGACCACGTCATCGAATCCGCCAAGATCGGCCTGCGCAAGCCCGACCCGCGGATTTATCGGATGATGACCGACAAGCTCGGCGTCGATCCGAAGCGCTGCGTCTATCTCGACGACCTTGGCGTCAATCTGAAGCCGGCCCGCGACATGGGCATGACCACCATCAAAGTGCTGAACGGTGCCCAGGCGATCGCCGAACTGGAGACGGCGACCGGGCTTAAGCTGCGCTAAACCGTCGGCTTCGCTTCGACCGAAGCGCTGGCTTCGTACCAGCGCTTGGAGCGATTGACGATCGCCACCACCGTCAGCATCACCGGCACTTCGATCAGCACACCGACGACGGTGGCGAGCGCGGCGCCGGAGTTGAAGCCGAACAGGCTGATGGCGGCGGCGACCGCGAGTTCGAAGAAGTTGCTGGCGCCGATCAGTGCCGAGGGACCGGCGACGCAGTGCTGTTCGCCGGCGAGCCGGTTCAGCAGATAGGCCAGACCGGCGTTGAAATACACCTGGATCAGGATCGGCACCGCGAGCAGCGCGATCACCAGCGGCTGAGCGATGATCTGCTCGCCCTGAAAGCCGAACAGCAGCACCAGCGTCGCCAGCAGCGCGACCAGCGACAGCGGCTGGAAAATGCCGAGCAACCGCGCCAACCCAGCCTGCCCGCTCGTCGCTAGTACGCGCCGGCGGAGCAACTGCGCGATGATCACCGGCACGACGATGTACAGCACCACCGACAGCACCAGCGTATCCCACGGCACGGTGATGGCCGACAGGCCGAGCAACAGGCCGACGATCGGCGCGAAGGCGAACACCATGATGGTGTCGTTGAGCGCCACTTGGCTCAGCGTGAAATGCGGCTCGCCCTTGGTCAGGTTCGACCACACGAACACCATAGCGGTGCAAGGCGCCGCGGCCAGGATGATCAGCCCGGCGATGTAGGAGTTGATCTGGTCGGCCGGCAGATACGGCCTGAACAGAGTGCCGACGAACAGCCAGGCCAGCGCCGCCATCGAGAACGGCTTCACCGCCCAGTTGATGAACAGCGTCACGCCGATGCCGCGCCAATGCTCGCGCACCTGCGCGAGCGCGGCGAAATCGATCTTCACCAGCATCGGAATGATCATCAGCCAGATCAGCGCCGCGACCGGAATATTGACGCGCGCAATCTCCGCCGCCCCGATGGCGTGAAATACATCCGGCATGACATGCCCGAGCGCGATGCCGACGACGATGCACAGCGCGACCCAGAGGGTGAGATAGCGTTCGAAGGTAGACATCAAAACTCTCCCGACCGACCTGTTGACCGCTCCGCGCAGTCACACTAACAACCGTCATCCCCGCGAAAGCGGGGACCCAGTATCCCAGAGCGCCAGTGTTCAGCCGCATGCGTCGCTGCGCTAATCCAGCAGCTCTCTGGAATACTGGGTCGCCCGGTCAAGCCGGGCGATGACGTGATACAAAGTTGCGTCGCCTTGCTCTCATCTTCGTCACTGCGAGGAGCGAAGCGACGAAGTAATCCAGCTCGGTGCACGGAGCCTGGATTGCTTCGCTTCGCTCGCAATGACGGAGCAAAGCATCACACCATCGCCACTCGCCGGCCGCTGGCATCGATTACTTGCTCACCATCTTCCTTTGAAAACGCGCCCTGCTGCGGCGGCAGCAGATCGAGCACTAATTCAGACGGCCGGCACAGCCGCACGCCTTTCGGCGTCACCACCAGCGGCCGCTGGATCAAGATCGGATGGGCGATCATCGCATCGAGCAGCGCATCGTCGCTGAGTGACGGGTCGTCCAGCTTCAGCTCCGCATAGGGCGTGCCCTTCTCGCGCAGCGCCTGCCGCGGGGTCAGGCCGGCGCGGGTGATCAGTTGCGCCAGCAGCGCACGGCTCGGCGGGCACTTCTGATAATCGATGACGTGCGGCTCCACGCCGGCATTGCGGATCATGGCGAGCGTATTGCGCGAGGTGCCGCAGGCGGGGTTGTGATAGATGACGACGTCCATCATGCCACCTCTGGCCGAGGGAAGCTGACGCCGGCGAGCAAACCGATTTCCTTCAATCTCGCGCCGAGCGCGACGCCGTCGAGCATCTTGATCGGCAGTGCGGTGAAGGCGCCGATCCGGTTTTTCATGAAGCGAAACGCCTGCACGAAGGCGCGCTCCTTGTCGAGATCGCTGCCTTCGACCGCCGCCGGATCATCGATCCCCCAATGCGCCGTCATCGGCTGGCCAGGCCACACTGGGCAGGCTTCGCCGGCAGCGCTGTCGCAGACGGTGAACACGAAATCCATCACCGGCGCATCCGGCTCGGCGAATTCCTGCCAGCTCTTCGACCGTAGTCCGTCGATCGGATAGTCGCTGTCGGCGAGCACCTTGAGGGCGAGCGGATTGACGACCCCCTTGGGCTGACTGCCGGCGGAGAAAGCCTTGAACCGCCCGGCGCCATCCTTGCGCAGGATGCTCTCGGCGAGGATCGATCGGGCTGTGTTTCCAGTGCAGAGAAACAACACGTTGAAGATGCGGTCAGACATCGGCGGGCTCCTTGGGACCACAACACGGCTGCAGATCGGCGATCAGCGGCGTGCACAGCTCGGGCCGGCCGCCGCAACAATCCTTGATCAGAAACAGCGCGACCTGCTGAAACCGCGCGAGGTCCGCGCGATACACGATCGAGCGGCTATGCCGCCGCGACCGGATCAGTCCGGCGCGGGCCAGGATGGCCAGATGCGACGACATCGTGTTCTGAGGCACCGCCAACGCGTCGGCGATCGCCCCGGCCGGCAGCCCGTCCGGCTCGTGCGCCGCCAGCAGCCGGAATGCCTCCAGCCGGGTCGATTGCGCCAGGGCACCGAGCGCCATGATTGCGTTCTCTGATTCCATATATCTAGACTTATCGATATGATTGACGAAGTCAAGCCGACAGGCGCTCCATATTTCGATCATCCTAGAAATATCGTTTGACCAGCGAAGGATTCGGTCGCAGCATCGTCGCCATGAAGATCGACGACGCCGCCGGCCAATTCGAAGCGCTGGGCAATCCCACCCGGCTGAAGATCTACCGGGCTCTGGTGCGCGCCGGCGAGGCCGGCACGCCGGTCGGCCGGCTGCAGGAGCGCCTCAAGATCGCCCCGTCGACGCTGTCACACCATCTCAAGACGCTGGTTTCGGCCGGGTTGATTCGCCAGGTCCGCGACGCAACCACGCTGAACTGCCATGCCAACTACGACGCAATGCGCGGCCTGATGGACTTCATGGTGGCGGAATGCTGCGCCGACGCCGTCGAGCTCAAGGACACCAAGTCCGCTGCCTGATTTCATCAGGCATACTTATTCGATATTTCTAGCTTAATCGAACTAATAGGCCTGCCCGACCACCCCAGAGGAGACCGCGATGTCCACCACCGACCTGTCCGACGTGAAGTCCGTCGTCCGCGAGAAATACGCCAGTGCCGCGCTCAAGGTGAGCGGCGGCGGCAGTTCGTGCTGCGGCTCGGCGGCGCTTCCAGGCGCCAGCCCGATCACCAGCAATCTCTACGACGACGCGCAGGCGAGCGGCCTGCCCGCCGAAGCGATGCTCGCCTCGCTCGGATGCGGCAATCCGACCGCGCTGGCGCAGCTCGCGCCCGACGAGATCGTGCTCGATCTCGGCTCCGGCGGCGGCATCGACGTGCTGCTGTCGGCGCGCCGCGTCGGCCCGGCCGGCAAGGCCTACGGCCTCGACATGACCGACGAGATGCTGGCGCTCGCACGCGACAACCAGCGCAAGGCCGGCGTCGACAATGTCGAATTCCTCAAGGGCGAGATCGAGGCCATCCCCCTCCCCGACAATTCGGTCGACGTGATCATTTCCAACTGCGTGATCAACCTGTCGGGCGACAAGGACCGAGTTCTGCGCGAGGCGTTTCGCGTGCTGAAACCGGGCGGCCGCTTCGCGGTGTCGGACGTGGTCACGCGCGGCGACATTCCGGAAGCGCTGCGCCGCGACGTCCTGCTATGGGTCGGCTGCCTCGCCGGCGCGCTCGATGAGAACGATTATGTGGTCAAGCTGACTACTGCCGGCTTCGAGAACGTCTCGATCCAGCCGACCCGCGTCTACGACATCGAGGATGCTCGCGAATTCCTCACCGGCAAGGGCATCGACGTCGACGCACTCGCACCGCAGATGCAGGACAAATTCTTCAGCGGCTTCGTGCGCGCGACGAAGCCTGCATCTTGCTGTAGCTCCGATCGCTGCGCGAGCTAGCCGCCGAAACGGTGCGCCGGCCGACTGCCGGCGCGCCGTTGCAATCAGCGCTTCTTCGCCAGCTTCTTCTCGACCCTCTTGCGGGCGTTGCCGACTTTCTTGACGGCCTTCTTCACCGCCGGTGCCGAGCGGCCGGTCTTCTTGGCCTCGTATTTCACTTCGTAGTCCTGCCCGCCGGCGACACGGGCCCGGTCCTGCTTGCGTCCGCGCGCGGTCGTGGTTTTCTTCGTCGCTTTCTTTGCGGCCATCATGTCCTCCTGATGTTGCCGATCAAGCAACGCAGCAAGGAATCCGATGTTCCGAAAATCGCAGCGATGCGGCGGAACGAATCATTTCGCCACAGACGCAGTTCGTAGGGCGGATGAGCGAAGCGTCATCCGCCATCACGGACGACCTGACGGAGTCAGCTCGGCGGATGGCGCGCTTCGCGCTTATCCGCCCTACATTGCCCTTACAAACTATCGCCGAAGTCCTCGCGGAATTTGGCGACGAGGTGGTTCTGCCAGTCCGACACCGGCTTGAGCAGCCCGTAGAAGAATCGCAGCACTTCCGGCTCCTCGACGAAGGTCAGCCCACCGATCAGCTGGCGGTTGGCGTAGAGCCAGGCGATGCGGTCGACGGCGTATTTGACCTGCGACAGGGTGAACACGCGGCGCGGCAGCGCCAGGCGGACCAGCTCCATGTTGGCGAAGATCTCGGTGCCGTCGGGCTCGCGCTGTTCGGACAGCGTGCCGCGCTCCATGCCGCGGATGCCGGAGGCGATGTACAGCGCGCTCGCCAGCGCGCCGGCCGGATATTGCGACTGCGGGATGTGATCGACGAATCGCTTGGCGTCGATGTGGCAGCCGAGACCGCCGGCCGGCGTGATCACCGGCACGCCGCGCTCCTGCAGCTGTTCGACCATGAAGCCGATGAACATCGGCCCCTGGTTGATCATCTCCTCGTCCATGGTCTCTTCGAGGCCGACGGCGAGCGCTTCCATCTCGCGCACCGACATGCCGCCATAGGTGAGAAAGCCTTCGTAAAGCGGCACCAGCGGCCGCATCTTCTCGTACAGCGCACGGTCGCGGATGCAGATGCCGCCGCCGCGGGCGCAGCCGAGCTTGCGCGCTGAGAAATAGATGATGTCGCACAGATCCGCGGTGCGGCGGGTGATTTCACGGATCGACAGGCTCTTGCAGTGATCCTCGCGGGTCTTGTTGAAGTAGAGATTGTCGGCCAGCAGGCTGGCGTCGAGCACCAGCGGGATGCCGTGCTCCTTGCAGACATTGCTGACGTCGGCGAGATTCTGCAGCGAGAACGGCTGGCCGCCGATCAGATTGGTGCCGCTCTCCATGCGCACGAAGGCGATGTTGTGGGCGCCGCGATTGTCGATCACCGCCTTGAGCTTGGCGATGTCCATGTTACCCTTGAACGGATTGGAGCTGATAACTTCCAGCCCAGCGTCGCTCACCAGCTCCTCCACCGTGCCGCCTTGCAGCGTGATATGCGCCTTGGTGGTGGTGAAGTGATAGTTCATCGGCACGATCTTGCCGGGCGAGACGAACACCTTGGCGAGGATGTGCTCGCAGGCGCGGCCCTGATGCGTCGGCAGGAAGTAATGCATGCCGAAGATCTCGCGCAGCTTGGTCTCCAGCCGGGTGTAGGTCGCGCTGCCGGCATAGCTGTCGTCGGCGACCAACATCGCCGCCTGCTGGCGGTCGCTCATGGCGTTGACGCCGCTATCGGTCAGCATGTCGAGGAAGACGTCGTCGTTCTTCAAGAGGAAGGTGTTGTTGCCGGCCTCGGTAATTTTCTCCAGGCGGCGCTCGACCGGCGGCAGGCTGAGCTTCTGCACGATCCGCACCTTGTGCATCTCGAGCGGCACCGTCTCGTTGCCGAAGAACTTCACTGTCGCCATTGCCGGATACTCCCCGCTCGCCCGCACCACGCGGCGGCCTTGGCTTACCGAGGCGCCTGAATTTGCGAATTGCGCGCGATCAAACCGCCGCTGCAGAGGCCGGCCGGCCGCGACTTTGGGCGAATGCGGGAGCAGCCTCCTCGCCGGGTACGAGGGCGCTAACCGGCGTCACGCCGGGCGGAGTTGCGCAGCGGCGGCTCGACATAGGGCCGGAACGTCGTCTTCTCGGTGCCGCAATCGGGACAGCGCCACGACACATCGATATCGGCGAATGGCGTTCCGGGTGCGAGGCCCTGCTCCGGCAATCCGGCCGACGGCTCGTAGATGAAGTAACAGCCGCCGCAGATAAATCGCTGCGGACCAGGCTTGTTCACCGCCGCCCCGAGCAGCGCCGACGCGGCGATGCGAACGCCGGCCGGCTGCGGCGTCGCGACGGCATCGCCGGCAGCGACGCGGCCACAGTCGCGCGCCACTAGGTACACGCCGAGTTCCTTGTGCCCGAACGCGGCGCGCAGCGAGCCGGGCAAATCGAGGTCGCGCCGTCCGGTCTGCGGATTGACGTTGGTGGCGCCGCAGCGGCCGTTGCGGCGATCGACCCGGAACGTCACCTCGCCGATGCGGATGTCGCTGCCGACCCAGTCGAACTCCTCCCAGGGCGGCGCGTCGTCGATGTAGAAATTGGCGCGAAACCGCAGCGGATCGATGTTGACACCCCATTGCTGCTCGAGGCTGCGCAGCGTCGCGAGGTTGATCAGCGACATCACGTTGTCGGGCTTGTCCATGAAGTGACCGCCGGCCGAGCGCACCAGCGTCGGCGGGCTGCGGAACGACGGCACCAATTGCCAGAACAGATCCTCGACCTTGGCGCGTTCGACGTCGTCGGACAGATCGGCGACCAGCAGCGTTTGGTTGTCCTGGCTGATCGTCAGCTTGCCGGTCTCGACGTCGAGCACGGTCCGCACCCGCGCCAGCGCCTCCTCCAGCATCAGCATTACGAACAGGCCCTTCTTGCCCCACGCCGGACGGCTGAGATCGTAGGGCGCGCCGGGCCGCACCAGCGCGAACACCCGGTCGTGCGGCAGCGGCTGCTTGGGCGTGACATCGACGCGGCCGAGCGGCTGCGCGCTCAGTCCCTTGATCGGATAGCGGTAGATGGATTTCAGAACCGGCATGGATGGGTGACCCTGTCGTGCGACATTCGCCGGCGAGGTTGCACGACGCGGCGGCGAAAGCCGTAGAGCCGGTCGCTGCCGATCGCGTGAGGCCAGTTGCGGCCCGGGCGGCGGCGCGAACTGATCGGAGAAGAACGCCGCCATATCGGTGGCCGGATCGTCGATCGCGTCGTCGATCGCATCCGACAACCGCGCGATGCCTTTCTCGATCTGCTTGCGCGACAGCGGCGCGAAGCCGAGCATCACCGCGCGCGAAGCCAGCGGGTTCGGCCGATCGAACCGCACCTGCGCCGAGCGCAGCGCCGCGATGCCGATGCGCGCCCGCCGCGCTAGTGCCTCGACGCTGGAAGCGTCGGGAATACCCGGCGGCAGATGCCAGACCAGATGCAGCCCACCGATCTGACCATCGATCCGGACCTCGCCGAAATTGCGCTGCAGCGCTTCGACCAGCGCGTCGCGCTTGTCCTTGTAGTGGGCACGGACGCGCAGCAGATGCGCCGCATAGCTGCCGCTCTGCATGAAGTCGGCGAGCGTCGCCTGCTCGAGCCACGGATTGCCCGAGTTCAGCAACGCCTTTTCGCAGACAGCCGCCTCGGCGATCTGCGCCGGCATCACCGCATAGCCGAGCCGCAGCCCGGCTCCGAGCGAAGCGGAAAAGCTGCCGACATGAATCGTGCAGTCGGGTGCCAACGCCGCGAGCGGCGGAAGATGCGTGCCGTGAGTGCGGATATCGCCGTCGTAATCGTCCTCGATCAGATAGCAGCCGGTGCTCCGCGCCCAAGCGATGAGGTCGCGTCGGCGCGCCGCCGACAGCACCGCACCGGTCGGATATTGATGCGCCGGCGTCGTATACAGGAGCGACGCGGCGCGCTTGGGCAGATCGTCGACCACCACCCCTTCGGAGTCGACGGCGACGCTGGCCAATTCGGCACCGGCGGCTTCGAACGCCGCGGCTGCGGGCTGATAGCCGGGGTCTTCGATGAGCGCCAACGTACCGCGCGCAAGAAAAAGCCGCGCTGCAATGGTCAGCGCTTCGCGTAGTCCGGAGATGATCAGGATCCGGCCCGGATCGGCGACGATGCCGCGCGACGCAGCCAGGTGATTGGCGATAGCGGTACGCAGCGCCGGCAGCCCGGCGGTTTCGCCGGCGCCCGTCAAGCCTGCAGCGCCGCCATGGGTGAGATTGGCCTGCAGCAGCCGCCGCCATGTCTTCATCGGAAACTGATCGGGGTCCGGCCGCCCCGGCCGGAAATCGAACAGCAGCCGCTCGCGGCCCGGCGTCTCGGGCGGCCGCGGCCGGCGGTGCCGCAGCGGCAGTGGCATGCAGCTCGGCGGCGCTTCGTCCCGCCTCGGCGGCACCGGAGCTGCACCGCTCGCCTGCTCGGCGACATAGATGCCGGAAGCCGGCCGCGACTCCAGCAGCCCTTCCATCACCAGAAGGTCATAGGCGCGCACCACCGTGTTGCGCGAGATCGCCAGTTGCTCGGAGAGCTGACGCGACGATGGCAGGCGAAGGCCCGGAAGGAGCCGGCTGCAGCGGATCGCCTCGCGGATCTGATCGACGATCTGCGTCGTCAGCGTATCGGCCCGCGTCCGGTCGAGATGCACCGAGATCTGCAACGCCGCCATGAGATCCGCTTCCGCTGGTCCAGTACCACCACCGTCGTCAGTTCATCGTAAAATCCCGCCGTCGTCAGCCGGTTTGTCGTCGCCGCCGGACTGGTCCCGCGGCTTTCGCGACAACTGGACTCATCAGGCGGCGATAAACCGCGCCGCTGCCCAGCCGCGCAGCAAAAGCTGCCTGCCAACCGGCCGCGATCGGTGCATTCGCTGGGCAATGCGCCGCGCCGGGCGCCGCTCGCTCACCGCGACACGGCGCCATCGCATTTGCCGGCAGCGGCTCTCAGTGCAGCAAAACCGCCGTGCCAAGCTTCGGGTACTGACCGGGGCCCCGACGACACGCGGCAAAGCGGCCGGTCATCGAACCCGACGAGGAGACCTCATGCACGACCTACGACGACGCTGGCTCGGCGCCGCGACCGCGGTGCTCGCTTTGATCGGCCTCGGCGCCACGCCCGCCGCGGCCGAAGACACCATCAAGATCGGCGTCTTGCATTCGCTGTCCGGCACGATGGCGATCAGCGAGACCATCCTGAAGGATCTGATCCTGATGGAAGTCGCCGACATCAACGCCCATGGCGGCCTGCTCGGCAAGAAGATCGAGCCGGTCGTGGTCGATCCGGCGTCGAACTGGCCGCTGTTCGCCGAGAAGGCGCGCGAGCTTCTGGTCAAGGACAAGGTCGCCGCCGTGTTCGGCTGCTGGACCTCTGTGTCGCGCAAATCGGTGCTGCCGGTGTTCGAGGAGCTCAACGGGTTGCTGTTCTATCCGCTCGAATACGAGGGTGAGGAAGCGTCCTACAACATCTTCTACGGCTCGTCGGTGCCGGACAACAAGGCGGTGCCGGCCGTCAACTACCTGATGAGTAAGGACGGCGGCGAGGTGAAGCGGTTCGTGCTCGAAGGCACCGACTACGTCTATCCGCGCACCAGCAACAAGATCATCCGCGCCTTCCTCAGGACCAAGGGCGTCAAGGACGAGGACATCATGGAGAACTACACGCCGTTCGGCTTTGCCGACTGGCAGACCGAGGTCGCGGCGATCAAGAAGTTCGGCTCCGCGGGCAAGAAGACCGCGGTGATCTCGACGATCAACGGCGATGCCAACGTGCCGTTCTACAAGGAGCTCGGCAACCAGGGCGTCAAGGCCACCGAGATCCCCGTCATCGCCTTCTCGGTCGGCGAGGAAGAACTCGCCGGCGTCGACACCAAGCCGCTGGTCGGTCATCTGGCGGCGTGGAGCTACTTCCAGTCGGTCGATACGCCGGAGAACAAGGCTTTCATCGCCAAATGGCGCGCCTACACCAAGAACCCCAAGCGCGTCACCAACGACCCGATGGAGTCGGCCTACATCCTGTTCCACATGTGGGTGCAGGCCGTGCAACAGGCCGGCACCACCGACGTTGACGCGGTTCGCCAGGCGATGATCGGTCAGAAAGTGAAGTCGCCGTCCGGCTTCGAGGTGGTGATGGGGCCGAACCATCACATGGCCAAGCCGGTGATGATCGGCGAGATCCAGGCCGACGGTCAGTTCAGCATCGTCTACCAGAGCAAGGCGCTGCCGCCGAAGGCGTGGAGCCCCTATGTCGAAGCCAACAAGGGCAAGGTTGCCGACTGGTCGTGGCCGTGGGTGTGCGGCGGCTGCACCGCGCCGCGGTTCGCGGCGAACTGATCATCTGCTGGCGACCGCAGGACTTCGGCCACGGCGTCTCCCCGCCGTGGCCGGATGCGTTTGATCAGCAGACGATTGCCGCCCCGGCGCCAATCCGAACGGATCCGGTGACGTTCCCATAACCACGCCCGCGGGACGAAACATTTCCCCGGCCCGACGAAACCAATTTGGCGGTTCGACGAAAACCTCCGGAAACCGTTGCCGGGTTATCCCTCGCCCCAACGGACGCCGATAACGGCGTTCGGCAGGGAAAGCTGCAAAGCAGCACAGGCGCTCAAACAGGGGGCTCGCCATGTCGCGTATCAGGATCACCAGCCGCTCCGCCGCAATTGCGGCCGTCGCAATCGCCAGCATCGGCTTCGCCACCACCGCAAACGCAGCGCAGACTCTGCCGCTGCTGTTCTTCCCGTTCCTGCCGCCGGCGTCGGACACCCAACCCTTGGCCTACGCTCCGACGGAGCCGGCAGCGCCGCAGATTCAGGCCACGACCCGCGACGAGGACGACGGCGTCGCCGCCGAACTGCCGGCGCGGTTGAAGCGCCAGATCGTGGCGTACGACACCCGTGAGGCGCCCGGCACCATCGTGGTCGATACGCCCAATACTTACTTGTACTACGTGCTCGGCAACGGCCGCGCCATGCGCTACGGCATCGGCGTCGGCCGCGACGGCTTCACCTGGAGCGGCGTCAAGTCGATCACCAAGAAGGCCGAGTGGCCGGATTGGACTCCGCCCGCCGAAATGATCGCCCGCCAGCCTTACCTCCCGCGGCACATGGCCGGCGGCCCCGGCAATCCGCTCGGCGCCCGCGCCATGTATATCGGCGGTACCGTGTACCGCATCCACGGCACCAACGCCCCCGGCACGATCGGCACCCACGTGTCGTCCGGCTGCATCCGCCTGACCAATGAGGACGTCACCGACCTGTATTCGCGGGTCAGCGTCGGCGCCAAGGTGATCGTGCTGCCGGACAATCGCCGCGCCGCCGACGCCGGCAGCCGCAGGCGCGGCTAGCAAACAGACACAAAACTCCATTATCTCGAAGCGGCGCGGCCATCCCCGCGCCGCTTTTCGATTCGCATAGACTCCAACCGACGCATGCCCCGCTGGCGCAGAATTGGGCAG
>NZ_BADD01000594.1 GCF_000333455.1 Rhodopseudomonas sp. B29 | reverse complement strand
AGATTTGAACACTTGCACCAGGGCAAATATCCTCCAGCAAGAACTCGTCTCCCGTGCCGCGTCTGCCTGCGATCCTCGAGCCTGGTCAATGGCTGCTCGTGGATCGCGGTCAGCGGTTCAGACCAGGGTCTCGGCTTCAATGATCGGCCTTGAAGTCGGGTGCTCGGGTCTAGGTTCGTCGTCCGGCTCTGCGGTCTCGACTCGTGGACTTGCGACTTCTGGACTTGCGATTGTCGATCTGCATGTCCTCGACTCGCAGTTTCCCTGGGCCGGATCGGTAGGAAGGCGGGATTCGAAAGCGGCGATGGAAGCGCTGTCTTTACCCCACGTCGATTAGCACGTCATCAGTCTGCTTGCCGCCTCGGGGCTTTGGGAGAATTACGGCCAAACTTTCCGCGTCGTTTCCCCCGGATTTTTCAGAATCCTGATTCTCAGGCCCTGAAGCAGCAACGCACGCCTGATCGGTTTTGCTCAATCAGGCGTGCGCAAGGCTGGCTCGTTCGAGTTACGTTACCGCGGCGGAGCGAGGCCGTGCTTCACACCCCAGTCGAACCAGTTGTCGACAACCGGGCCGGTCAGGATGATGCCGATGGCACCGGTCAGCGGGCACAGAACCGCAAACCACCAAGCCCAACGATGGATCGACTCGGCCGTGGCGTTGAAGCCCATCGTCCAGCGCCAGAACAGCGCGGCACGTTCGAGAGCGGTACCACGATCGAGCATCTGCTCGATCTCGCGTTCACCACCGTAGCGGCTCACCGCCAGAATGGTCGCACCATGCATCGCGAACAGCAGGGCCGAACCATACAGGAAGGCGATCGAGAGGCAGTGGAAGGGGTTGTAGTAGAGGTTGCCGTACTTGATCGAGAAGTTGTTGGTCCAGTCGAGATGCGGGAAGATGCCAAACGGCGGAGCTTCGCTCCAGGTCCCCATCAGTACCGGCTGAATGAAGCCGAGCGCCAGATAGAGCAGGATGGCCGAAGCGAACGCCCACGACACGTGCGTGCCCATGCCGAGCGCCCGCGAGCGCCGATAGGTGCGAACCCACCACAGGCAGATCGACGTGGTGAGGAAGAAGCCGGCCATCAGCCACCAGCCGCCTTCCTTGAGCGGCGGAATGGTCAGGCCGTATTCCGGCTTCGGCGGCTCGAGTGCCAGCCAGCAGAACTGGCGCAGGAACTCGATCGGGCTCCAGTCCACCGACGCCAGCATGTTGAGACCGATGATCTCGATCGCAACGAAGCCACACAACACCGAACAGACGCCGGTGAAGCCGAGATAGATCGGGCCGATTTGCGCGTCACCGATCTTACCAAGCCAGTAGAAGAACGTGGTCTTGGTCTCGCGGGCCGAACTGCCGGGGCGCATCGGCACCCCCGCATAGGCAGGTCCCTCAACCTGGACCTGTGTAAAGATGTTCTGATATTGGGCCATGACAAGACTCTCTTGTGACCGGTTGAATTACGAATGCCAGACCGGCAGGTTGCGCCACCAATTCCACCAGTCGGGCCACGAACCGCCTTCGGAGAGCACCGGGCCGCTGATGATCATGCAGACCGCGCTGAAGAACACCGCGGCGAGCGCCAGGAACAGGCCGACACGGTGAATGCCGAGCGTACCAACCGAGTAACCGACGAGATCGCGGAACACGGTGTTTTCGTGCTCGGGTGACTTCACCGGCTCGCCACGATCAGGATTCAAGGCCGACAGCACCAGACCGCCATGGAGCGCGAGCGCCAGGCAGGTGGTGAAGAAGAACGAAATCGCGATCATGTGCGCGGGATTGTAGTGGAACTGGCCGTAGGAGTAGCCGGTGTTCGAAACCCAATCGAGATGCGTGAAGATGCCGTACGGGAAGCCGTAGCTCCAGGAGCCCATCAGCACCGGCCGGACCACCACCAGCGTCAGATAAGCGCCGATCGCGAACGAGAATGCGAACGGCACATGGAAGCCGATGCCGAGCTTGCGGCAAATTTCGACCTCACGCAGCGCCCAGGAGATGAACGCACCGGATGCGAAGATCGACACCCATTGCCACAGACCACCGTCAGCGAGCGGCGCGAAGCCGAGGCCGTACGAAGCCGGCGGCGGATTGACGCTGATTTGCCAAATCGTCCAAGTGGGACCGAGCGCGGCGCTCCAGATGATCAGCGCGGTACCCATCACCGCACAAAACACCGTCGTGACCCCGAAAAACCCGACATAGAACGGGCCAACCCAGAAATCGAACAGGTCGCCCCCGATTAGCGTTCCGCCGCGAACGCGGTATTTCTTCTCAAAGCTGAGCATTGCCATCGATCGTTCCTCCGCGTGCGAGCCAGGCGCGTGAGAGCCAGTGAAAATCCAACGTAGTCATCCAGAGGTAGCTTCCCGGAAGGCAGCGGGCCCGGCAGTCAGGTCCGTTTCCCGTGCCTTCCGGCAAGCAGTTCGTCATGCCTCGATCAGACCGGCATGCTGTTGTAGGTCTGGGAGATCTCAGCCGTCTTCTTCGGGCCGTCCAGCCAGTTGAAGCGGCTGGTGCTCAGCAGGATGAAGTGGATGATGATGGCCAGGCCGAACAGGAACACGAACAGCAGGACCAGCGCGCGACGCGGATCAAACAGCAACCAAATTCGCCACATAGTAGTCGTCTCCCCTTAGCACAGGAACGAAGTCAGTTGATGGACGCTGTCCATCGCATAACCAGTGGCCTTCGGCAGCCACGGACGCCACATCCAAGCAAGGATGTGAGCAACGACAGCGACCACGATGAAGAGGAAGAAGCTCGTCACGAAGATCGAGTGGAATTCCTTGGCTTCCGCTTCGGAAAGTCCCGAGATGGAACCGTCACTCATTTGGTACACCTCCTAGTGATGGCCTTTCGGCCGACACGCCGCCCGAGAAGGGCGGCAACGATTGCCGTATCGTTTCCGAAACGACAGCGAATTACCGTTTCGTTGCCAAAACGGCAGCCTTCCGTCCGGCGGAAACCGGACGAAACCTTCGAATTACATTCCCATGAACGATGAAGTAACCAGCACGCTCGCGGCGTTGTGGGCTTCACCGAACACCGACTCTTGTTCGACCGTCTTCTTGCGCCACGGCATCGCGCGCGAGACGATCGCGCGAACGAGAAACAGCGCGTAGCAAGCACCGAACATCACCCGCTGCTCTAGCGCGGCACTATCCGGCAGAACCCTCGTGCGACGGCCGGTGTGGACATAGTCGGACATCGTTCATCTCCTCACTTGGGGATTGCGCATCTTTGGTCGCGACCTTGTGAAGCGCATTGTTCTAGCTCAAATCATTGTTACACAGACTGGCCGTCGAGCAGTGCGGCGCGCGCTTTGCTGACGAATTCGGTAGTAACTTTCTCCTGCCCGGCACGACGCGCGCTGTTTTCAGCGGCATCGCGCAGACGCTTCGCGGCCGAAATACGTACCAGCATCGGATGCGCCTCCAGCACTTCGTCTAAGAGCGCCTTGGCTTCGTCGCTCCACAGCAATTCTTCATGACGGCGCGCCGGCGTCGGATCGACGCGATCGAGATCGCTGCCGAGCGGCAGGATATTGAACAGCGCATCGAACAGCGCGTTACAGACTTCCTGCACGAGATAAGTGGCGCCGGAGTACCCCATGAACGGAGTGCCGGTGTGGCGGCGGATCACCGCGCCGGGGAAAGACGCCGGGATGTAGACGGCGCGGCCACCGGATTCGGCCAGGTACATTCTTTCGTTGTAGCTGCCGAACATCACGAGCGGCGGCGTCTGCCGAATCGCGTTGCGCACCGCCTCATTGTCGGGCTTGACGCCAGCTTTGCGCGAGAACGCGAAGGTACAAGGCAGTCCCATCTCCTCTTCGAGGAAATGGCGAACGCCGCGGGCGTAAGTATCGGTCGCCACGATGGCGAAGCTGGCGGTGCCGAAGAAGTCCTGCGTCACCGAGCGCCACAGATCCCACAGCGGCTTGATGGTGGTGTTCTTCTCGCGCTCGATGAACGGCTCCGGATCGAGCCCGGTAAGCTCGCCGAGCTTGCGCAGGAAGCGAGTCGTGGAGTGCAGACCGATCGGCGCCTGCAGATACGGCCTTTCCAACGCCTCGCACAGCAGCCGCCCGAACTCGCGATACATGCAGACATTGACGTCGGCATTCACCAGCTTCGGGATATCTGAAAGGTGGGTGCCGAGCGGAAACACCATGTTGATGTCGGCACCGATGCCCTCGATCAGGCGGCGGATTTCCGCGAGATCGGACGGCATGTTGAAGGTGCCGTAGATGGGCCCGATGATGTTGACCCGCGGCTTCTCGCCTTCCTTGCGATTTCGCTCCGGCACCTTCTTCGGGCCGTATTCCTTCCACAGCCAGGAGATCGCGCGGTCGGCGCTCTGCCACTGATCTTCGTCGATGGTGCGCGGCAGGAAGCGCTTGATGCCGGTGCCTTCCGGCGTGACACCGCCGCCGATCATCTCGGCGATCGATCCTGTCACCACCACGGCGGGGAGATACGGATCGAGCGTGCGATGCGCGCGCTTCATCGCGCCTTCGGTGCCGAGCTTGCCGAGTTCCTCTTCGCCGAGGCCGGTGACGACGATCGGCAATTCATGCGGCGGCAGCGCGTCGGTGTAGTGCAGCACCGAGGTGACCGGCAGATTCTCGCAGCCGACCGGGCCATCGATGATCACCTGCAGCCCCTTTACTGCGGTAAAGGCATAGACGGCGCCCCAATAGCCGCCGGCGCGATCGTGATCGAGCACCAGCATCAGATCATCTCCTCCGCTTTGCGCTTCTTGGCCGCGGCTTCGATCTGCTTCTTGTACTTCTCGCGGTAGGCCGGCACGTCCTTCGGCGTGTCTTCCCACACACCCGCCGCATAGCCCTGGCCGACGTCGCCGAAGAACTCCTTCATCTCGTCGAACCGCGCCTTGTTGCCTACCGCGGCGTTGACCACCTGCGCCAGCGAGCCGGCGCCGGCGGCGCCGAACAGCGGCCGCGCCGAGATCAGATTGGTGAAGTACAGAGCTGGGATCGCCATGGTCTTGGCCTTCTGCACCACCGGGGTGGTGCCGATGGCGAGGTCCGGCGTGAACTCGTCGATCGCCGCGTAGTCCTGTTCGAGCGACGCGCGGTACTGCACCCGCACGCCCTTGGCCTCGAGCCATTCGCGATCGGCATCCGACCACGGCGTACGCGGCACGGCCGTGCCGACATAGGGCACATGCGCGCCGCTCTCGATCAGCAGGCGTGCGACCAAGAGTTCGGAGCCTTCGTAGCCCGACACAGTGATGCGAGCGTTGATGGGCTTGGCGGCGAGTGCGGCCTTGATGGCCGGCAGGAAGCGGTTCTTGGCGGCATCGATCTTGGCGCGCTCAACATTGCAAGCGGTGCCGATCGCTTCCAGCCACGCTTCGGTGCCGTCATGGCCGACCGGCGCCGAGCCGACGATCTTGCGGCCGGCGAGATCGAACTGGCGGATCGAGGCCTTGTAGAAAGGATGGATCGCCGCGACGACCTGACAGTCGAGCGCCGCATAGAGCTCGCGCCATTCGCGCGTCGGCACGACCGGGCCGGCGGCGAGGCCGAGCGGCTCGAGCATGAGGTTGATACCAACCGGATCGGCCGGAAACATCTCGCCGAGCAGCGTCACCGTTGGCCGTGCACTACGACCGCCGCGCGGCGCCTGCACCGGCCCCAGCTCGGCTTCCTTGCGGGCGTATTCGAGCATCGCGCCGGCCAAGACGTCCTTGGCCTCGGCGTGAGTCGGCACGCCGAAGCCCGGCACGTCGATGCCGACGATGCGCACGCCGTTGATCTCGTTCGGCAGCAGATCGAGCGGCACGCCCGAGGCTGTCGGCACGCAGAGATTGGTGATGATGATGGTGTCGTACTGCGCCGGATCGGCCAGCTTGTAGACCGCGTCGCGGATGTCTTCGAACAGCTTGCCGGTAACCAGCGTCTCCGAGTTGAACGGCACGTAGCCGACGGTGCGACGCGCGCCGTAGAAATGCGACACGAAGGTCAGGCCGTACACGCAGCAGGCCGAGCCGGACAGGATCGTCGCAGTTCGGCGCATGCGCAGACCGACGCGCAAGCTCCCGAATGCCGGGCACATGCTCTGCGGCTGATCGTGTGGGCCCTTGGGATAGTCCTCGGCGTAGCGCTCGAGCAGTTCGCTCTTGCCGGCCGCCTGGGCCGCGGCCTTCATCTCGTTCGCGCCGGCGTGGCAACCGAGACCGTCGGTCTTGGTCGCCGCGACGTTGATCTGTGCAGACGCGTCGTCAGCCACGACGTCGACATCGACCGGATCGGTGACGATCGATTCGCCGATGGGACCTGAATAGCGGGGCATGACGTTCATGAGGAACTCCCGGACACGCTGCGCATCAAACCGCGTCGTAGATCACTTCGAGCGACGGCTTGTTCAGCACCGCGGCACCGCACATGTCTTCCATGGTGGCCGGCTGCAGCACGACGTCTCGGCCGGTGATGTCGCTCGAGAACAGACCAAGCAGGCCGTCCTGGGTGAGCGGCTTCGGCCGGACCGGCGGCGCGATGGCGACGTTCTCGGCCAGCGCCGCGAACAGCGAACCCCACTGCCCGCCCGGCAGGCCGACGATTTCGTAGTTGGCGCTTTTGCGGCGGATGTCCTCGTTGGCCGGAATCGAGGCCAGGATCGGAATGCCGGCGGCACTGGCGAAGGCCTGCGCCTCCCCGGTGCCGTCGTCCTTGTTGATGACGATACCAGCGACGCCGACATTGCCGCCGAGCTTGCGGAAGTATTCGACCGCGCTGCAGACGTTGTTGGCAACGTACAGCGACTGCAAGTCGTTGGAACCGACGATGATCACCTTCTGGCACATGTCGCGGGCGATCGGCAGGCCGAAGCCGCCGCACACCACGTCACCCAGGAAGTCGAGCAGCACGTAGTCGAAGCCCCACTCGTGGAAGCCGAGCTTCTCCAGCGTCTCGAAGCCGTGGATGATGCCGCGGCCGCCGCAGCCGCGGCCGACTTCCGGACCGCCGAGCTCCATGGCGAACACGCCGTCACGCTTGAAGCAGACGTCGCTGATGGTGACTTCTTCGCCGGCGAGCTTCTTCTTCGACGAGGTCTCGATAATCGTGGGCGTCGCCTTGCCGCCGAACAGCAGCGAGGTCGTGTCGCTCTTCGGATCGCAACCGATGAGCAGGACCTTCTTGCCTTGCTGGGCCATCATGTAGCTGAGGTTGGCGAGCGTGAAGCTCTTGCCGATGCCGCCCTTGCCGTAGATCGCGATGATCTGGGTTTCCTTGGTGACGGGAGTCGTCACCGGGGCATCGGGTTCAACCGACGCCTCGGCCCGGAGTTGTGCGTCTTGCAGGCGGATCTGCGGAACGACGTTCATCAGCTCGGTCTCCAGTTCAGAACCATTTTGAGGCATGCGGGGTCTTCGAAAGCGATCCGATAGGCGTCGGGAGCCGACGCCGCCTCCTGGTGGTGAGTGATCAGTCCGTCGAGCGAGAGCTTGCCACTGTCGATCAGCGCCTTGGTGGCGGCGATGTCCGGCGGCTGCCATTCCGCCGCGATCCGAATCCGCGCTTCACGCATGAAGGCCGGAGGGAATGCGAAGGACAGCGGCTCGCTGTAGAAGCCAGCGAGCACGATCTCGCCGGTGGCCGCGATGCGCGAAATCAAAACGTCGAGCAGTTTCGGGTCGCCGCTGACGTCGTAGATACTACGATAGTCGCGTCTCTCGTCGGTCGTGGGATCGATGACCGCGTAACCGGCGGCACCGGAGGTGCGGACCGCGTTCTTCTCCCACACCGTCGGCGGCGGATTGCCGAGCGCGATCGAGATCCGCGCCAGCAGGCGGCCGAGCACGCCGTGGCCGACGATGCAGTCCGGCGGCGTCGCGCCGCGCGCAGCGATCGCGTGATAAGCAGTTGCAGCTAATGCTAACAGGATACCGCGCTCGCCGATCGACTGATCGAGCGGGATGACGCGCTTGGCCGGAACGACAAGCCGCGACGCCGACGCGCCGAACAGGCCGCGTACTTCGCCAAAGCACTTGGCGCCGGGCACAAATACCATTTGCCCCGGCGCGAGATTGGTGGCGGCACCGGCCTCGACGACCTCACCGACCGACTCGTAGCCGGGGACGAGCGGATAGCCCATCCCAGGAAACGGCGGCATCCGACCCGACCACAACAGCCGTTCGGTACCCGTACTGACGCCACTCCACGCAACATCAACCACGACGTCCTCGGCGGTCGGCGCGGTGAGCGCCAGACGGCTGAGTTCGACGTGTTGTGGTTGCTTGAGGACGACCGCGATGGTGTCCATCGCCCACTCCGACTTGCCGGCAACAGGGTCCTGTCACCAACTGTCATGCTAAACTGACGTTTGACAGTGTCAAGCCAGATTAACACATGGGGCGTTTTATTGCGGTAATTACGGAGGCGACTAAAGGCATAGGGACGGGGTGCAACCGGACGTCCTGGAACCCGGCACCCTGAAGCAGATCTCGGACTTGGGGGAAGCTCCGGGCCTTACCGGAGCCCATCGCCTGGAGGTAGAATGCGAGGTAGGCGTCGGTGATGGTCTCAGCGCCGGGAATGCCGGACAGCGGCTCGGCGATCAAAAGCGTTCCTTGGTCCGGAAGTGCCTGATGAACGGCGCGGAGCAGCGGCCGGACGACCTCGTCGTCGTGATCGTGGATCACCCGCACCAGAGAGATAATGTCGGCGCCCTGCGGCAGCGGGTCGGTGGTGAAGCTGCCTCCGACCGCGGTGGTACGGGCGGACAGACCGTTCGCCGCGAATCGTGCCGCGGCCTTTTCGGCGACCGGCGGCAGATCGAACAGCAGGCAGCGAAGCTGCGGCGCGCTGGCGGCGACGGCCGAGACGAACGAGCCATCACCCCCGCCGACATCGAGCAGACATTTGTGTTTGTCGAACGCATAAGCGTGCAGCACTTCGCGGGCGATCATCGGTTGCGACGCCGCCATCAGAGCCGTGTAGGACGCGACCGCCTCGCTCGGCAGTTCGCCGGGGTGCTGGCCGCGGACGTAAGCCCAGTACGCGCCGAGTTCGCCTCCGCCGCCCTGCCGCAGCACCGCGAGCGGATCGGCGAGGTCGCGGTAGAGAATCGTGTGGTGCGCCACCATGGCCAGCACGCCGGGATTGCCGCGGAGTTCGGCGCCGAGCTGGCCGAGGCCGTAGCGGCCTGCGCTGCGCGGCTGCACGAGCTGCAACGCAATGGCAGCATCAAGTAACAACCGCATCGATTCGACAGGCACATCGAACCGCGCTGCCAATTCGTCGACGCCGGCAGGCCGTTCGGCGAGCACATCGAACAGTTTCAGTTGAACGCACGCCAGCAGGATCTGCGAGTAGACAAAGCCTGCGACGAGATCGAACATCACCGCGGCACGCCGGCGCGCAACCGGGCGCATCAGCGGAAAAACCGCGGCAAAGCGCTGAAAACGCGGGTTCGACAGCACCGCGTCGCGCCACGCCAGAAGCCGGTCACGCAGACTGAGCGAAGTCATGCCCCCTGTTAGCACCGGCAGGCCGTCGTGGCCAAGCCGGCGTAACCAAACCGATGCGGGCGTATCAAGCCGCTGTCGCGGCGAGTTTGGCCGGCACCAGACGAGTCGCTTCCGACATGATCAGCGAGCGCAGCTCGTTGCCGTTCGAGCACGGCGGCATCGCCTCGACGGCGCCGCGCACCAGCGACTTGAGGTGATAGATCGCGCCGTCGATGCCCATCTCCCGCACCGCGCTCGGGCGATCATGGGCGACGTCCTGACCGACCGGCTTGCCGATCTCTTCAACGTCGGCGGCCGCATCGCGAAGATCGTCGGCGACCTGATAGGCCTCGCCGATCTTCTCGCCGACCATGCGCCAGGGCGCCGGATCGGCACCGGCCGACGCCGCACCCATCGCGGTGGCGGCGACGAACAGCGCGCCGGTCTTAGAACGGTGATAATGCGCGAGATTGATCTCGGTCTCGCATTCCCAAGCCTGACCGGCGACGATGCCGAACGGCACGCCGACGGCAGCGCCGATCAGCTGTGTCAGCTCGAGCTTCCGCTCGCACGGTCCTTCGGCGCGGGCGATGGTCTGGAACGCCAGCACGATCATCGCGTCACCCGCGAGCACCGCGAGCGGTTCGCCGAAGGCCTTATGGACGGACGGACGACCGCGGCGCAGATCGGCACCGTCGAAGCACGGGAGATCGTCGTGGATCAGCGAGGCGCAGTGCATCAGTTCGAGCGCCGCGCCTGCGGCTTCGGTGACCGCCGGATGGTCCTCGCCGCACGCAGCGGCCACGCTGTGACACAACCGCGGCCGCACCCGCGCGCCGCGCGGGAACACCGCACTTCGCATCGCAGCACCGAGCCGCGGCGGGCAACCTGGAATGTCCGCTTGGTTGAGCGCATCAGTGAGGGCACGCTCGATCCGAGAGGTGACGTCCATGGCAGGCTCCTGCGGCAAAGCAGCGAAGTGTCAATTTGACTTGTCACTCGCAACTGTAAATAGCTATGGACACGAGTCAATGACTTACCGCAAAGACTAAAGTCTGCCGGAAGGGTCGCCGCCTTATGCGAGATCAAACCCTGAAGAACCGCGTGGCGGTGATCGGTGCCGGTATCGCCGGCCTCAGCTCGGCGCTGGCGCTGTCGGCGCGCGGCTTCGCCGTCACAGTGCTGGAGCGCGCCGCCGCGCCCGGCGGCAAGATGCGCCAGGTCGGGATCGGCCCCGCGCGGATCGATTCCGGCCCCACCGTTTTCACCATGCGCTGGGTGTTCGAGGAGCTGTTCGCCGGCGCCGGCTTGAACTTCACCGACCATGTCCGCCTGAAGCCGCTCTCGGTGCTGGCGCGTCATGCCTGGGACGACCGCGGCTCTCTCGATTTGTTCGCCAATGAAGCGCGCTCGGCCGATGCTATCGGCAACTTCGCCGGCGCCGCCGAGGCGCGGCGCTATCGACAGTTCTGCGCTGATAGTCGCCGCATCTATCAGATCCTCGAACAGCCGTTCCTGCGCGCCACGGCGCCGAGCCTGCCCGGCCTCGCCACCGCGAACGGCATCGGCGGCCTGCTCGAGCTACGCAAGATCCGTCCGTTCACGACGATGTGGAACGCGCTCGGCGATTACTTCCACAACCCGCGACTGCGGCAATTGTTCGGCCGCTACGCGACCTATTGCGGTTCATCACCTTATCAGGCGCCGGCGACGCTGATGCTGGTCGCGCACGTCGAGGCTCAAGGCGTCTGGATCATCGACGGCGGCATGCATGCGCTGGCCGAGGCGCTGGCGGGAAGCGCCACCGCGCGCGGCACCGAAATTCGTTACGGTGCGGAAGTCCGCGAGATCATGGTGTCGGGCGGCCGCGCCGCCGGCGTCATCCTGCAAAGCGGCGAGCGCATCGAAGCGTCTTCGGTGATCGTCAATGCGGATGTCGGCGCGTTGCCGGCGGGACTGTTCGGCACGGCGGCCCAAGGCGCCGCGAAGGCGATCGCGCCATCAGCGCGGTCGCTGTCGGCGATCACCTGGAGCATGGTGGCGAAGACGAAGGGCTTTCCGCTCAGCCGGCACTCGGTGTTCTTCTCGCGCGACTACAAACGCGAGTTCGACGAGATTGCGCGCGGCGAGGTGCCGAGCGAGCCAACCGTCTATATCTGCGGCCAGGACCGCATCGACGACGAGGCGCGGCTCGGCGACGACGGCCGGGAAGAATTGCTGATGCTGATCAACGCGCCGGCCAACGGCGATCGCCACAACTACACGAGCGGCGACATCGCCGCACTCGGCGAGCGTAGCTTCGCGGCGCTGGCGCGCTGTGGGCTCAGGATCGACTATGATCCGAGCAATGCGGTCGTCACAACGCCGGCGGATTTCAACCGCCTGTTCCCCGCGACCGGCGGCGCCCTTTATGGCCGCGCCTCGCACGGCTGGACAGCCTCGTTCGAGCGTCCAGGCGCCCGCACCAGGATCCCCGGCCTGTATCTGGCCGGCGGCAGTACGCACCCCGGCCCCGGCGTGCCGATGGCCGCGCTCTCGGGCCGCGCCGCGGCGGCGAGCCTGCTTACCGATGTCGAAGCCGATTTGCGCCGGCTCGGTCCGATGCTAAGCCCCCTCACCGCTCCGAAATAGACAGCACGATCCGAAGACCTATTCATGATTCCCTGGCCTGATGCTTCCGATGAACGCCGCACCGGCTTCAATCTCGACGTGCCGCGCAACGGCTACGCCTGGTGGTACGTCGACGCGATCAGCGACGACGGCCGCGAAGGCCTGACCATCATCGCCTTCATCGGCAGCGTGTTCTCGCCCTACTACGCGTTCGCGCGTCGCCGCGCGCCGGCCGATCCGCTCGATCATTGCGCGCTCAACGTCGCGCTGTATCGCCCGGGCGGCAAGACCTGGACGATGACGGAGCGCGGCCGCGGCCGCGTCGCCCGCAACGTTCATTCGTTCCTGATCGGGCCGAGCGATCTCGGCTGGGACGGCAAGGCGCTGACCATCAACATCCGCGAAAGGAGCGCGCCGATCCCCGGCCGCATCGAAGGCCGCGTCCGCGTCACGCCGCAGGCGATCACCAAGCAGGTGTTCGTGCTCAACCCCGACGGCAATCACCGCTGGTGGCCGATCGCGCCGCGCTCGCGCATCGAGGTCGATCTGCGCCGCCCGGACCTGTCGTGGCGCGGCGAAGCCTATCTCGATACGAACGCCGGCGATGCGCCGATCGAAACCGGCTTCAAACATTGGGAGTGGGCCCGCGGCGCGCTGCGTGACAAGACCGCGATCCTCTACGAGGCCGAGCGCCGCGACGGCAGCCGCATTGATCTCGCCATGACGTTCGACGCGCAAGGCAACATGCAGCCGTTCACCCCTCCCCCGCTGCTGCCGCTCGCCCGATCGGGCTGGAAGGTCGCCCGCAGCGCCCGCAGCGAGACAGATGCGAGGCTGCTGCGCACCCTCGAAGACACCCCGTTCTACGCCCGCTCGATGATCGACACCACACTCCTCGGCGAACCCGTGACGCTGATGCATGAGAGCCTGTCGCTGGACCGATTCAAGATGCCGGTGGTGCAGGCGATGCTGCCGTTCCGCATGCCGCGGAGGAAGTGAAGGCTTCGCGCGCAATACGTGGATGGCCGGGACGAGCCCGGCCATGACGACGCTAGGTGCAACTGTCAATTACAATAGAACCTCATCACATAGTCGAAAGAGTCACTCTCAGACTCCGTCATGGCCGGGCTTGTCCCGGCCATCCACGAACTACATACTCTCCGCATGGGCTGCGGTTATGTGTACTTCATGACAAATAAACCGAACGGCATCCTGTATGTCGGGGTGACGAGCGATCTTGTCCGCCGTGTTTACGAGCACCGTACGGGCGTCGTCGAAGGCTTCACGAGGCAATACGGCCTGAAGCGGCTAGTGTATTTCGAAACTTACGACGACATCCAAACGGCGATCCAGCGCGAGCATAACATCAAGCACTGGAGCCGGACGTGGAAGGTCCGGTTGATCCTGGCGGTCAATCCTGCGTGGGACGACCTCTACGACTCGCTGCTCGGCTGAATCGTGGATGGCCGGGACGGGCCCGGCCATGACGACGCTAGGTGCTGGAGGAATTCGCTTTTGACTTGGTCCGCTCTTCCCGCTTTCGATCCAGCCTTCGCCCCTGCCATTCCAGCACGCCCCATCCCGCCGCGAACATCCCCAGCATCAGGATTTCGAAGTAGTTGAAGGCGCTGTCGCTGTTCATGACGGCTCCTTGTCGCGCTCGGCGCGGGCGCGGTCGAGGCGTTTGCCTTGGCGTTCCAGGATCAGCCAGCCGATCGCCAGACAGGCGAACACGGCGATCAGTTCGATCAATCCGTAGTAGTCTCCCACGACTTAACCTCCGAATGAAGGTCGCCGCGGCTGGCTGGCGATCAGCTCCAGCTCACCAGCGGCGGCATCGAGCTCATGATGGTTTCGGTATTGCCGCCGGTCTGCAGGCCGAACATCGTGCCGCGATCGTACAACAGGTTGAATTCGACATAGAGGCCCCGGCAGGCAAGCTGCTGGGCACGCTCCTCTTCGGTCCACGCCTCCTGCATCCGCTTGCGCACGATCTGCGGATAGACCTCGAGCAACGCCTGCCCGACGTCGCGGGCGAAAGCAAAGTCGTGGTCGAAATTGCCGCTGTTGAGATAATCGAAGAAGATGCCGCCGACACCGCGCGCCGTGCCGCGATGCGGCAGGAAGAAGTACTTGTCGGCCCACGGCTTGAACTGATCGTAGTAACCGGGGTCGTGGGCATCGCAGGCGCGCTTCATTGCGGCGTGGAACGTCACTGCGTCCTCCGCCTCCTGGCTGCGCTGCTCGGGCAGCATCGGCGTCAGATCGGCGCCGCCGCCGAACCAGCCCTGCGACGTCGACAGGAAGCGCGTGTTCATGTGCACTGTCGGCACCCGAGGGCTGCGCGGATGCATGATAAGGCTGATCGAGGTCGAGACGTAGTCGCGGCTGACGCCGTCGCCCGGCACGCTCTTGGCCATCTCGGGGGTGAGCTGACCGTTGGCCGACGAGGTGTGGATGCCGATCTTCTCGAACAGCCGGCCGTTCGACAGAAACCCGCCGACGCCGCCGCCGGAGCCGGTTTTGCGCTGCCACGGTTTGTAGGTGAAGGTGGCCGGCTCGCCGGGAAACAGTGCGGCCGGCGCTTCACGCTCCAGCGTTTCAACCTCGGCGCAGATCTTGTCACGCAAGCCTTCGAACCACGCCCTCGCCTGCGCACGCCGCGCTTCCACGGGGTTGTCGGAAGCTGCAGGCGTGCGGCCCGAGTCCGCATCTAAGTCGGTGTCGATGGTCATGGCGGCGATCCGTTGCACAATTACGCATCGGTATCACGCCAGTGTGGCGGCTTCGAGAGTTTTTGCAAATGGGTGGCGGTTGAGTTCGTTGCGACGCGCCACTCCACACGCAACGTCATGGCCGGGCTTGTCCCGGCCATCCACGGAGTCCGAGCACAGAGCGAGCGCTGTTCGTGGATGCCCGGGACGAGCCCGGGCATGACGGAGACTGTGCAGAATTCGTTACTACACTCCGCGGCGCAGCATCTGGTCGCGGCGCTCCAACCTTGTGAATAGGTCGACCAGCCAGGCGACCTTCTGTTCGATCGGCTTGATCTTGCGGCGCGGCGCGACATCGCGGACCGGATAGGCGATGACGGCGTCGACCAGGAAGCGCGTCTCTTCCATGTCGCCGAACTTGGCCGGCAGATACTTCGCCGGCGCCCATTCGGTTTCCTGGAAGGCGAGCAGCCGCGCCAGCACGGCGAGCTTGCGGCCGGTCGAGACCACGGCGCGGCTCGACACCGAATCGAGGCCGGAGCGTTCGACCTCGCGGCCGATCTCGGCATACAGCGCACGCGCCGCAAAGATGCCGGGACGGCACGAGCGCGGCAGATTGGCGATGCCGAGCGTGGCGCGGTCGTACAGCGCGTCCGCGGTGTCGATCAGCCGCTTGACGATGCCGGCGATCTCCGGCGTGAACTTCGGATCGGCGAGCCAAGTCTCCGGGTCGAGCCCGGCTTCGCGCATCCACGACAGCGGCATGTAGATGCGGCCGTTGCGGGCGTCCTCGCCGATGTCGCGGGCGATGTTGGTGAGCTGCATGGCGCAGCCGAGATCGCAGGCGCGCGCGACGATGTCAGGTTTGCGCTGGCCCATCACCAGCGTCATCATCACGCCGACCGTGCCGGCGACGCGGGCGCAATACGCGTACAGATCCGACAGGGTCTCGAAGCGGCGCCCCTTCGAGTCCCACTCGAGGCCTTCGATCAGCGCCTCGGGAATCGCCGGCGGAATCGAAAACCGCGCGATCACATCGGCGAAGGCGCGATCCGACGGATACGGCCGCGGCAGGCCCCGGCAGGCGCGGTCGAGCCGGTCCTTCAGCACTTCAACAGCAGCGGCCCGATCGAGACCGAGATCGACGGCATCGTCGGCGACACGGCAGAACGCGTACAGCGCGATCGCCGGATCGCTGATCCGCCGCGGCAACACCTTGGAGGCCGCGTGGAAGGTGTGGGAGCCCTCCTTGATCATCTCGCGGCAGGCCAGCATGTCGGCCTCGGCCAACAGATCGGATTGCAAAGTCATGACGTCACCAAACTATCGGCCGGAGGGACCAGCGAATCGAGAACACGTGCCGAGGACAGAACACCGGGCAGACCGGCGCCCGGGTGAGTGCCTGCGCCGACCAGGAACAGGTTCTTGACTTCTTCGCTCTGATTGTGCGGCCTGAACCACGCGCTCTGCCACAGCACCGGCTCGAGGCCGAAGGCGGCGCCGCGGAACGACGACAGCCGATCCTGGAAGTCGAGCGGCGTGGTTATTTTCGAACTCACCACCTGATTTTCGAGATCGGGCAACACGGTTTCGCCGAGCATCTTGGCGATCGACGCCCGATAGCTCTCGGCCTTCGTGGTCCAATCGATATTGCCGAGCAGGTTCGGCACCGGCGACAGCACGTAGAACGTATCGCAGCCCTGCGGCGCCAGCGACGGATCGGTTGCGGTCGGCCGATGCAGATACAGGCTGAAATCGTCGGCCAGCACCTTCCGGCCGAAGATGTCGCTGATCAGCTCGCGATAGCGCGGCCCGAGCAGGATGGTGTGATGCTTGACGTCCTCGTAGCGCCGCTTCGTGCCGAAGTACCAGACGAACAGGCTCATCGAGTAGCGCGATTTCTCGATCTTGGCGTCGGTCCAGCGTTTGCGCGTCTCCGGCGGCAACAGATAGCGATAGGTCGAAGCCGAGTCGGCGTTGGACACCACGATGTCCGCTTTGATCAGTTCGCCGTCGGCGAGCTCGACACCCCGCGCCGTGCCATTCTCGACCAGGATGCGGCGGACGCTCTGGCGATAGCGGATCTCGTTGCCCTGCCCGGCGATCAGCTTGGCGAGGCCAGTGACGAGCGCGCCGGTGCCGCCCATCGCCGAATGCACGCCCCACTGCTTTTCGAGATACGTGATCAGACAGTACACCGAACTCGACATGAACGGGTTGCCGCCGATCAGCAGCGGATGGAAGCTGAACACCTGGCGCAGCTTCGGATCCTTGAAGTGCTTGGCGACGAGTCCGTAGACGCTGCGATAACTCTCCAACTTGAGCATTGCCGGCGCGATCTTCAGCATGTCGGTGAAACGGCTGAACGGCTGGTCGCCGAGCTGCTCGAAGCCGACTTTGAAGATCTCGTGCGAGGCCGCCATGAAGCGGTCGTAGGCCGGCACGTCACTCGGACAGAACTTGGCGATCTGATCCAGCACGGCGTCGCGATCGTCGGAGTAATCGAAGAACGTGCCGTCGTCGAAGCGGATGCGATAGAACGGCGACATCGGCTTGAGCGTGACGTCGTCCGACATCCGTTTGCCGCACAGCTTCCACAGCTCTTCGAACAGGTACGGCGCTGTGACAATGGTGGGGCCGGCGTCGAACGAGAAGCCGTCCTGCTTATGGACGTAGGCGCGGCCGCCAGGTTGATCGAGCTTTTCAAGAACGGTGACGCGATACCCTTTGGCGCCAAGCCGGATCGCGGCGGCCAGACCGCCAAAGCCGGAGCCGATCACCACCGCGTGCGGTGTCTGATCGCGCGGAACAGGGATGGAGCTGGGTCCGGGATCGAGCATGGGCACCACTGTAACAAAAAATTGACAGAAGCCTAGTCCAAACCTGTAATCCGCTCCTGACAGCCCGTCTTTGATCTATTCGATGTTCAGTGTTTTTTCCGCGTAACGCTGAATCAATGCGGCAACGAGCTGCGGCCGCTCCTCGTGGGCGAGGTGGCCGAGGCCCGGAAGGCGCTCGATCACGGCGCGCGGCTGGATTTCCTTGACCCGCACCGCCACCGACGGCGGGATCGCCCGGTCACCCTCGGCGGCGACCAGGACGAGCTGCGGCTTCAAATTCGGCAGCAATTTCAATAGCGGCTCAAGTTCCCAATTCGCCATCATGCGCAGCGCGGCGGCGACATGGGAGGGATTGGAGACGAGCTTGCCGTAAAGCCTGGTGCCGACCGGATCAAGCTTCGATCCGGTATTGCCGATCAGCCGTTCGACCGCGGCGCGCGAACCAGCCTGCCAGGCGAACAGGCCGGGCACGAACGGATTGAGCACCAGCATCTTGGCCAGCGGCGAGAAAAAGTTCGCCGCCGGGCCGCCATACGGCAGGAAAGCGCCGTTGAGGCTGACCAGCAGCTTCGGCGCGATGATGCCGTCGACGCACATCCGCGCAGCGATCGCCGCACCCGCCGAATGGCCGACAACAATCGCCGGCTCGACCTTGAGCACGCGCAGCAAGGCGCCGAGATCGGCCGCCATGCCGGGCAGCGACAACCGCTGAGCGGGCGGCGATTGGGTGAAGCCGTGGCCGGGTAGATCCGGCGCGATCACGGCGTAATGTTCGGCGAGCAGCGGCATCAGCCCGCGCCAGGAATGCGACGCCGCGCCGGTACCGTGGATCAGCAGCATCATTGGCGCGCCGGCCGGCCCCATCCGCTGCACATGCCAACGGAAGCCGGCCGCCTGCACGAAGCCGCTGGCCTCGCGGTGCGGCCAATCGGCGCCGTCCTTGGCCCAGTCGAGATCGGCCATCGCCTGCTCCGGCTATACGCGCCTCATGGTGAGGAGGCCGCGCAGCGGCTGTCTCGAACCATGAGGGTGCGGGGCAGCATCCTTCGAGACGCGGCCCTGCGGGCCGCTCCTCAGGATGAGGCTTCTTGTGTGGCGAGCGCAGACCATGGCGGCCTCTTTACGCCGCTGGATTGGCCACCACCCGCCCGAGGAATTCGTCGTAGGTGCGGATGAATTCGCCCGGCACTTCGAAATGCGGCATCGCGCCGGTCTGGAACACCGTGACGGTCCAGTTCGGCTTGCCTTCGACCGTGGTCTTGAGGGTGTAGTCGACGAAATCGCCGCGCACGCCGTGGCTGAACCACACCGGCAGCTTGAGATCCTGATAGATGCGCAGGATGTCCTGACTGAACAAATATCCGCAGACAAAGTAGTACGGCGCGTGCTGAGCGCCGGGCTGATGCGTCGTCAGATAGTCGTAGTCGAGCATGCCCTGATCGATCTTGGGCGAGCCGAACGCCTTCTTCAGGAACCAGTTGATCACCGGCTTCCTGGTCAACAGCTTGAATGCGTTCTCGCCGATCAGCGGATTCTCGAACACCGCGTGCAGCCACGGAATGGCGCGCGATCCCTTGGTCCAGCGCTGGTTTTTCTTGTCGAAGCCGGTCGGCGCCACCAGAGCGAGGCTGCGGAAGGCGTGCGGCGTCTCGTCGGCGGCGCGCGCCAGAAACTCGCTGCTGAGCGACAGCGCCAGCGCGTCGATCGGCACCTCGCCGTGTAGTTTGCGGATTTCCGCAACTACGGCATGTACCGCATCCGTCATCATCCGAATTGAGTATTGACGCTTCGCACGCGACGAATGACCAAAGCCGGGCATCTCGATCGCATAGACCGGGCGGCTCAGCGCGTAATGTTCGTAGATCGGTCTCACCTCATAGGCCGAGCCTGCGGCATTGATGCTGTGGATCAGCAGTAGCGGCGTCCGGGTCGATGTCTCGGCAGGCGACGACGACCAATAGGTCAGCCGCCCGCCGAAACTGTCGATGTCGTGACGCTCTCCGGAAACCGGCGGGGGCAAGGTCAGGCCGTCGCTTCGGCTCTGGGTCGATCCGGGGGTGGGTGCGGTCGCATTCATCTCGAAATTCCTGTTCGCGGCACTCGGCCGCATCTCGGCGTGGTCAAGACGGTGTTCGCAGTGTATCAGACCTGTCCAGCATGGCTCATGGGAATGTCAGATTTATTCCCCTGCGATCGCTGCGCCAGTTCGACCACTTGCTAATGTCCATGGCGACGACGGTAGGTCATGCAGGAGCCACTCGAATAGCTGACCTTCGGACGGTACAACTCGCCTCTCACAACAATGGGTAGTCTCTCTTGACACAGAATCTGGTGACCAAACCGTTCATGGACGTTCTGGCCGGCACCCGGCAGGCCTCACCGCCGATGTGGATGATGCGTCAGGCCGGCCGTTACCTTCCGGAATACCGCGCCACCCGCGCCGAAGCCGGCAGCTTTCTCGACCTGTGCTACAATGCCAAGCTGGCCGCCGAAGTGACGCTGCAGCCGATCCGGCGCTTCGGCTTCGATGCCGCCATCATCTTCTCCGACATTCTGGTGGTGCCTCACGCGCTCGGTCGCTCGGTGCGGTTCGAGGTCGGTGAAGGTCCGCGGCTCGATCCGCTGGATTCGCCCGACAAGGTCGGCACGCTCAACACCGCGATCGATCTCGGCAAACTCGAACCGGTGTTCGAAGCGCTGCGCATCGTACGCAGCGAACTGCCGAAGCAGACGACGCTGATCGGCTTCTGCGGCGCGCCGTTCACGGTCGCGACCTACATGGTCGCGGGCCAGGGCACCTCGGATCAGCATCCGGCGCGGCTGATGGCCTATCAGCATCCGGGCGCGTTCGCCAAGATCATCGACGTTCTGGTCGAGAGCTCGATCGCTTACTTGCTGAAGCAGCTCGAGGCCGGCGCCGACGTGCTGCAGATCTTCGACACCTGGGCCGGCATCCTGCCGCCGCGCGAATTCGAGAAGTGGTGCATCGAGCCGACCCGGCGCATCGTCGACGGCATCCGCAAGGTCAAGCCGGGCACCAAGATCATCGGCTTCCCGCGCGGTGCCGGCGCGCTGCTGCCAGCCTTCGTCGAACGCACCGGCGTCGATGCCGTGAGCATCGACTGGACCGCCGAGCCGGCGTTCGTGCGCGAGAAGGTGCAGACCAAGGTCGTGGTGCAGGGCAACCTTGATCCGCTGCTGCTGATCGCCGGCGGCTCGGCACTCGATCAGGGCGTCGACGACGTGCTGAAGAACTTCGCCGGCGGCCGCCATATCTTCAACCTCGGCCACGGCATCACGCCGGACGCCCCGGTCGCGCATGTCGAGCAGATGGTGAAGCGCGTCCGCGACTTCAAAGGCTGAGGCCCCCCGGCCTCGTCGACACCACACGATCAAAAGATGCGATGGCCGGGCTCAGCCCGGCCATTTGAGTCAAAGCCAAGCAAATCATAGGCTCGATTTGCCGACCTCATTTGATTAGTTTGTAGTCTCGAAAGTTCCATAGCGGAACCATTTTCGACGAATAACAATCTAAAACTTGCCTTAACTATCCTTCGCTAACCAATTCGAGAAGACTTCGTACTTATACTGGCGCCAGAGAACTCGCTGAATTACCTATCGCAACACCCCAAGTCGCGTGCGGGAGGCTCCGAGTTGTCCGTCCAGACCTTTCTCAGGCAGCGCGCCGTCGCCATCTCGGTTGGCGGCAACTATTCGCTGGCGAACTGGTACGACCAGACCGGCAAGCTGCGCAATTTCGCCTGCCGCACCAGCCGGGTATCGCCGTTCCGCATGATCGTCGACGTGCCGGTGGTCGGCCGGATCGGCGACAAAGTGTCTTCCTACTTCAGCGATTTCGGCAAGCTCGACGGCCACATCAGCGACACCGTCGCGGGCGGCTTTCTGCTCGAGCTGGCCGTGACTCGCGAAATGCGGGAGCGGCTGTCGAACCAACTGGCGTGGCTGGAAAAGAGACTCAGCGATCCGGCCGTGCTCGACGCCCGGCAGAATGCGCGGATTGTGCCGGCCTGCCCGCATTCGACACTGATCTTCGGCGACGGCAGCGTGCACGCCTGCTTTGTCATCGACATGTCGATCTCGGGTGTGGCGGTGTCGGCCGACGTACAGCCCGAAATCGGCACGCCGCTGGCAGTCGGCGGCTGCGTCGGCCGCGTCGTTCGGCACCGGCCGGATGGCTTCGCGGTGAAGTTCACCGAGCTGCAGAGCCGGGCCGAATTGGAATGGCGGATCGCGCGTCCGCCGCAGCGCAATTCGACCGCGGAAGCACGGGTCGAGCAGCTTGCCGCCGAAGCGCCTCTACAGCCGGCAGCACCATCGTTGCCACCGGGATTTGTCCGCGTCGACGCGCCAGAGCAACACGGCGGCGATGTGATCGAACTCGACGCCTGACGCTCAGGCCGCCTGTGTGGCCGCCGTCACCGCTTGCGCCAGCACAGTGGCGTCGGCATGCGGCAGCGGCAGATAGCGCGCGTCCATTTCCTTGGCGAAAGCTTCGGCCTGCGGCCCCGGCCGCGGCGACATGTCGATCACCACAGAGTTGATGCCGACGGCGCGGAACTGCCGTGCCGAGGCCTTGGCGTCTTCTTCCGCCTGGGGCCGGCCGGGCGCTCCGTCGCGAGCGATGTTGGCGCGGCCATCGGTCAGCACGATGACGGTCGGCGTCTGGCCTTTGCGCTTGATCGAATCCGCCATCATGAAAGCCTGGTCGAGACCGGCCGCGAGCGGCGTACCGCCGCCGCCGGGCAGCCCGGCGAGGCTGCGCTTGGCCCGCGCCAACGATCGCGTCGGCGGCAGCAGCACCTCGGCGATGGTGCCGCGGAAGGCGATCATCGCCACCTGGTCGCGGCGGACGTAGCAATCGGCGAGTAACAGCTCGACTGCGCCCTTGGCTTCGGCAAGACGATGCAGCGCCGCGGAGCCGGAGGCATCGACGACGAAGATGGTAATGGTCTCGGTGCGCTGCTTGAAGCGCGCGATGCGGAAATCGTCCTTCTCGACCAGGATGCGCGGCCCGCTGCCGTTGCGGTTCGCGGGCCTGGCGCCGGCGCAGCGGCTGCCACGGCGCCGCGGCCCGCAGTGTCTCGATGACGTTGAGCTTGGAACCGTCGCGTAAGTTCCTCCGCGCAGCGAGCCGGCGGGGCGACCGCGCTTCTTCAACTTCTGCAATTCGCCGGCC
>NZ_BADD01000595.1 GCF_000333455.1 Rhodopseudomonas sp. B29 | reverse complement strand
TCGGGATCTGGCGAGCAGCGCGCCGACCGCGACGGTCTCGCCGTCCTTGGCGACTATTTCGCCGAGCGTGCCGGCGGACGGCGCCGGCACTTCGATGGTCACCTTGTCGGTTTCGAGCTCGACCAGCGGCTCGTCCACCGCCACCGCATCGCCGGGCTTCTTGAACCAGCGGCCGATCGTCGCCTCGGTCACGGATTCGCCGAGCGTCGGAACGCGAATTTCAGTCATCGTGTCTGTTTCCTCTCGCGGCCGCACCCTTAGGCCTGCGCACCGCCCTGAACAAATAAGGTCGATCAGGCCGCCGGTCGGCCGGCGGCCGTAAAGGTCAGCGCAGCGCCTCGTCCAAGAACGCCTTGAGCTGGGCCAGATGCTTGGACATCAACCCGGTGGCGGTGGCGGCGGAGGCGGGGCGGCCGACGTAACGCGGCCGGCGGTTGACGGCTCCGGCCTGATTCAGCACCCACTCCAGATACGGCTCGATGAAGTGCCAGGCGCCCATATTACGCGGCTCTTCCTGACACCACACGACTTCGGCCTGCTTGAAGCGCGACATCTCCTGCACCAGCGTCTTCAACGGCACCGGATAGAGCTGCTCGACGCGCAGCAGATAGATGTCGTCGATGCCGCGTTTCTCGCGCTCCTCGTAAAGGTCGTAATAGACCTTGCCGGAGCACAGCACGACGCGGCGGATCTTGTCGTCCGCCACCAGCTTGATCTTCTCGTCGGCATTCTTCTGGGCGTCGTCCCACAGCACGCGGTGGAACGTCGTCTCCGCGCCGAGTTCTTCGAGCTTGGATACCGCCCGCTTGTGGCGCAGCAGCGACTTCGGCGTCATCAGGATCAGCGGCTTGCGGATCTCACGCTTGAGCTGGCGACGCAGCACGTGGAAGTAGTTGGCCGGAGTGGTCGGATACACGACCTGCATATTGTCTTCGGCGCACATCTGCAGGAAGCGCTCGAGCCGCGCCGAAGAATGCTCCGGACCCTGCCCCTCGTAGCCGTGCGGCAGCAGGCAGACGAGGCCCGACATGCGCAGCCATTTGCGCTCGCCCGACGAGATGAACTGGTCGAACAGCACCTGGGCGCCGTTGGCGAAATCGCCGAACTGCGCTTCCCACGCCACCAGCGTATTCGGCTCGGTCAGCGAGTAGCCGTATTCGAAGCCGAGCACGGCTTCTTCCGACAGCATCGAGTTGACCACCTCGTAGTGACCCTGCTCTGGGCCGAGGTGATTGAACGGCGTGTAGCGGGTCTCGTCTTCCTGATCGAACAACACCGAATGGCGCTGCGAGAAGGTGCCGCGTTCGGAGTCCTGACCCGACAGGCGGACGCGGTGGCCTTCCTGCAGCAGCGCGCAGAACGACAGCGCCTCGCCGGTCGCCCAGTCGATGCCGACACCGGAGTCGATCGCCTTGGCGCGCGCTTCGAGGAAGCGCTGCACGGTGCGATGCAGGCGGAAGCCTTCCGGCACCTTGGTAATCTTGCGGCCGATGTCCTTCAGGGTGGCGACGTCGACGCCGGTGATGCCGCGACGCGGATCGTCCTCCTGATCGGCCGACTTGAAGCCCGCCCATTTGCCGTCGAGCCAGTCGGCCTTGTTGGGCCGGTAGGACGAGCCGGCTTCCAGCTCGGCGTCGAGCCGGGCGCGCCAGTCGGCCTTGGCCTTGTCGACCTCGCCTTCGGTGATGACGCCGTCGGCGATCAGCCGCTTGGAGTAGAGCTCAAGCGTGGTCGGATGGCCCGCGATCTTGCGGTACATGATCGGCTGGGTGAACGCCGGCTCGTCGCCCTCGTTGTGGCCGTGCCGACGATAGCAGAACATATCGATGACGACCGGCTTGTGGAACTTCTGCCGGTACTCGACCGCGATCTTGGCGGCGAACACCACCGCTTCGGGATCGTCGCCATTCACGTGGAAGATCGGCGCGTCGATCATCTTCGCCACGTCCGACGGATAGGGCGACGAGCGCGAATAGCGCGGATAGGTCGTGAAGCCGATCTGGTTGTTGACGATGAAGTGGATCGAACCGCCGGTGCGGTAGCCCTTCAGGTCGGACAGGCCGAAGCATTCGGCCACCACGCCCTGGCCGGCGAACGCGGCGTCGCCGTGCATCAACAGCGGCAGCACCGAGACGCGCTCTTCCGGCAGATCCCCGTGCTGGTCCTGCTTGGCGCGGACCTTGCCGAGCACCCCCGGATCGACGATCTCGAGATGCGACGGGTTGGCGGTGAGCGACAGATGCACCTTGTTGTGGTCGAACTCGCGATCCGACGACGCGCCGAGGTGATATTTGACGTCGCCCGAGCCCTCGACTTCGTCCGGATTGGCCGAGCCGCCCTTGAATTCGTGAAACAGCGCGCGGTGCGGCTTGCCCATCACCTGGGTCAGCACGTTGAGGCGGCCGCGATGCGGCATGCCGAGCACGATCTCGCGCACACCCAGATTGCCGCCGCGCTTGATGATCTGCTCCAGCGCCGGGATCAGCGCTTCGCCGCCGTCGAGGCCGAAGCGCTTGGTGCCGGTGAACTTGAGGTCGCAAAACTTCTCGAAGCCTTCGGACTCGATCAGCTTCATCAGGATGGCGCGACGGCCCTCGCGGGTGAAGCTGATTTCCTTGTCCGGACCTTCGATGCGCTCCTGGATCCAGGCCTTCTGCGCACCATTGGAGATATGCAGAAACTCGATACCCAGGGTCTGGCAATAGGTGCGCTCGCAGATCGCCACGATGTCGCGCAGCGAGCCGTATTCGAGGCCGAGCACGTGATCGAGGAAGATTTTGCGATCGAGATCGGCTTCGGTGAAGCCGTAGGAGCGGATGTCAAGTTCCTCGTGGTCGCGCTGCGGCGACATGCCGAGCGGATCGAGCTTGGCGTGGAAATGGCCGCGCATGCGGTAGGCGCGGATCAGCATCAAGGCCCGCACAGAATCGCGGGTCGCCTGATTGACGTCTGCGGTCGACAGTTCGACGCCGCTCTTCTGGGCCTTGGCCTGAAGCTTCTGGCTGATCGCCTTCTCGGCCTGCTGCCAGTTGCCGTCGAGCGCCGAAGTCAGGTCGTCACGCGGGGTCAGCGGCCAGTTTGGCGCCTCCCAGGACGGGCCCTCGGCGTTCTTCTGGATGTCGCCCGGATTGTCTTTCAGACTCTGGAAGAATGCCTGCCAATCGGCATCGACCGAAGACGGATCGTTCTCGTAGCGGGAGTACAGGTCGTCAATGTAGCTGGCATTGGCGCCCTGGAGAAAGGAAGAGAGTGCGAAAGCGGCATTCGCGTCCTGGCGAGACATGATTGCTTCCTGATAATGAAATCGCGACCGAGACGCGACTAAAGCCGATCCGGTTACCGGACCAGCAACGTAGTGCACCTTTTATCCTATTCTAGGGATTTGTAAGCTCGGAACGACACAAGGTTTGAATTAGGACTTCAATTTCTCGGCAAGCGTATGCCCGAGCCGCGCCGGCGACGGCGACACCGTGATTCCAGCCGCTTCCATCGCGGCCGTCTTCGAGGCTGCGTCGCCCTTGCCGCCCGAAATGATCGCGCCGGCATGACCCATGCGGCGGCCGGGAGGGGCGGTAACGCCGGCGATGAATCCCACCATCGGCTTCTTGCGGCCGCGCTTGGCCTCGTCGATCAGGAACTGGGCGGCGTCTTCCTCGGCCGAACCGCCGATCTCGCCGATCATGATGATGGATTCGGTCTTGTCGTCGGCCAGGAACATTTCCAGCACGTCGATGAACTCGGTGCCCTTGACCGGGTCGCCGCCGATGCCGACCGCGCTGGTCTGGCCGAGGCCTTCGGCCGTGGTCTGGAACACCGCCTCGTAGGTCAGGGTGCCTGAGCGCGACACGATGCCGACCGAGCCGGGCTTGAAGATGTTGGCCGGCATGATGCCGATCTTGCATTCGCCGGCGGTCATGACGCCCGGGCAGTTCGGCCCGATCAGGCGCGACTTGGAGCCGGCCAGCGAACGCTTGACCCGCACCATGTCGAGCACAGGGATGCCCTCGGTGATGCAGACGATCAGCGGGATCTCGGCATCGATCGCCTCGCAGATCGCATCCGCTGCGCCGGGCGGCGGAACGTAGATCACGCTGGCGTCGGCGCCGGTCTTGTCACGCGCCTCGGCGACGGTGTCGAACACCGGCAGGCCGATATGGGTCGAGCCGCCTTTGCCCGGCGAGGTGCCGCCGACCATCTTGGTGCCGTAGGCGATCGCCGCCTCGGAGTGGAAGGTGCCGTTCTTGCCGGTGAAGCCCTGGCAGATGACTTTGGTGTTGCGGTCGATGAGGATGGACATGGGAGCTCGCTTTTCCGCGTTCGTCATGGCCGGGCTTGTCCCGGCCATCCACGCCTTGCTGCGTGGCTTAAAAGGAAGACGTGGATGCCCGCGACGAGCGCGGGCATGACGGAGAAATTTAAATAGGCCGCAGCATCAAGCCGCCGCCTTGACGGCGTTGACGATCTTCTGCGCGGCGTCGTCGAGGTTGTCGGCGGGCAGCACGTTGAGGCCGGAGTGCTTGATGATCTTCTTGCCCTCTTCGACATTGGTGCCTTCGAGGCGGACCACCAGCGGCACCGAGAGACCGACTTCCTTGACGGCCGCGACCACGCCCTCGGCGATCACGTCGCACTTCATGATGCCGCCGAAGATGTTGATCAGGATGCCCTTCACGTTGGGATCGGCGGTGATGATCTTGAACGCCGCCGTCACCTTCTCCTTGCTGGCGCCGCCGCCGACGTCGAGGAAGTTGGCCGGGGCCATGCCGTACAGCTTGATGATGTCCATCGTCGCCATGGCGAGGCCGGCGCCGTTGACCATGCAGCCGATGGTGCCGTCGAGGGTGACGTAGTTGAGGTCGTACTTGGACGCCTCGATCTCCTTGGCGTCTTCCTCGGTCTCGTCGCGCAGCGACTGGATGTCGACGTGGCGATACAGCGCGTTGCCGTCGAACGAGATCTTGGCGTCGAGGCACTTGAGGTCGCCCTGCTTGGTCAGCACCAGCGGGTTGATCTCGAGCATGTCCATGTCTTTGGCGACGAACGCGGTGTAGAGCTTGGCCACCATCGCCTCGGCCTGCTTGGCCTGGTCGCCCTTGAGGTTCAGCGCCTTGGCGACGGTGCGGCCGTGATGGCCCATGATGCCGGTCGCCGGATCGACCGTGAACGACACGATCTTTTCGGGCGTCTCGTGGGCGACGTCCTCGATCGACATGCCGCCTTCGGTCGAGACCACGAAGGAGATCCGCGAGGTGGCGCGGTCGACCAGCAGCGACAGATAGAACTCCTTGTCGATGTCGGAGCCTTCTTCGATGTAGAGCCGGTTGACCTGCTTGCCGTCGGGGCCGGTCTGCACCGTCACCAGCGTGGCGCCGAGCATCTGCTTGGCGAATTCCTTGACCTCGTCGACCGACTTGGCGAGGCGGACGCCGCCCTTGTCACCGGCCGAGGCTTCCTTGAACTTGCCCTTGCCGCGGCCGCCGGCGTGGATCTGGCTCTTCACCACCCAGACCGGACCGCCGAGCTGCTTGGCGGCGGCTTCGGCCTCGGACGCCTTGAAGATCGGGTAGCCGTGCCCGACCGGAACGCCGAACTCGCGCAGTACCGCTTTGGCCTGGTATTCGTGGATATTCATCGCGAAGCCCTCGCCGGAACGCAGCCGGCCGGTTGAAACACCGCGGTGCGTTCCGCCGAGGCGAAACGTACCACGGCCGGATTACAGTCTTGGTTCAGCGGCCCAGAAGATCGGGTGCGATCTTCTTGCAGGCGTCGATCAGGCCCTGCACGGCGCCGACCGACTTGTCGAACGCTTCGCGGTCCTTGCCGGCCAGCTCGATCTCGACGATGCGCTCGACGCCCTTGGCGCCGATCACCACCGGGACGCCGACGTAGGTGTCCTTGATGCCGTATTCGCCGTTCAGAGCGGCGGCCACCGGCATCACGCGCTTCTTGTCCTTGAGATAGCTTTCGGCCATCGCGATCGCCGAAGCGGCCGGAGCGTAGAACGCCGAACCGGTCTTGAGCAGGTTGACGATCTCGGCGCCGCCGTTGCGGGTGCGGTCGACGATCTCGTCGAGGCGGGCCTGCGAGGTCCAGCCCATCTTGACCAGGTCGGGCAGCGGGATGCCGGCGACGGTCGAGTACTTGACCAGCGGCACCATGGTGTCGCCGTGGCCACCGAGCACGAAGGCGGTGACGTCTTCGACCGAGACGTTGAATTCGTCGGCCAGGAAGTAGCGGAAGCGCGCCGAGTCGAGCACGCCGGCCATGCCGACGACCTTCTTGGCGGGCAGGCCCGAGGCCTTCTGCAGCGCCCAGACCATGGCGTCGAGCGGGTTGGTGATGCAGATGACGAAGGCGTTCGGGGCGTACTTCTTGATGCCGGCGCCGACCTGCTCCATCACCTTGAGGTTGATGCTGAGAAGGTCGTCACGGCTCATGCCGGGCTTGCGCGGCACGCCGGCGGTGACGATCACGACGCTGGCGCCTTCGATCGCCTCGTAGGAGTTGGCGCCGGTCAGCTTGGCGTCGAAGCCATCGACCGGGGAGGATTCGGCGAGATCCAGCGCTTTGCCCTGCGGCACGCCCTCGGCGATATCGAACAGCACCACGTCGCCGAGCTCCTTGAGCCCGATCATGTGAGCCAGCGTACCGCCGATCTGGCCGGAGCCAATCAAAGCAATCTTGTCACGCGCCATGGGAAGCCAGTCCTTTGAGCCCGAAGAGTTCGGAGGGGTGGGGAAATCCGGAAGGTGGTTATCGCTTCTGCGGGGTGCGTTCAAGTCGGGGCAACGCCCAATTGTTGCCCGCACCACGCAGGGCTGGAGGGAGACCGTGTCCCCGCGGCCTCATGTTTCGACCAACCCGGTGGTCGAACCGGAGGCTTCGGAATCGCGCCGGCCGTGGGGCAGCGCCAGATAACTGTCCGAGCCCATTTCGATCAGCCGCGACACCGTGCGGTTGAACTCCATCGCCTCGAAGCCCTCGTTTGCGCGATAAAGCGCAGCCGGCTCTGCCGCCGCGGAGGCCATCAGCTTGACGGCGTTGTCGTAGAACGTGTCGATCAGCGTGATGAAGCGCTTGGCGGCGTTGCGGTCGGCCAGCTCCATCACCGGCACGTGATCGATCAGCACCGTATGATAATCGTGCGCGAGCCGCAGATAGTCGGACGCCGCGAGCGGCTGCTGGCACAGATCGGCGAACGAGAACCGCGCGACGTGGTGGCACGACTGCGGCACCCGCAGGATGCGACCTTTGATCGAAATATCGTGCGGCGGCCCCTTGGTCTCGCCGGTGAGCCGGTGAAACGCGCGATCGATCGCCGCCGTGGCCTCGGCATCGTCCGGGGTCAGCCAGACCTTCATGCCGGCGAATTTCTCAAGCCGGTAGTCGGTTCGGGCATCGAGCCGCAGCACGTCCATGTTGGCTTTGACCTGGCCAATGAACGGCACGAACAGCGCGCGGTTGAGGCCGCCTTTGTAGAGATCGTCGGGCGCCACGTTGGAGGTCGCCACCACCACGGTGCCGAGCTCGAACAGCTTGCCGAACAGCCGCGACAGGATCATCGCGTCGGCGATGTCGGTGACGTGAAATTCGTCGAAGCACAGCAGCCAGGCTTCTTCGAAGATCGAGGCTGCGGTCAGTGCGATGACGTCGCCATCGGCGATTTCGCCGCGCTTGATGTTCTGGCGGAAGGCGTAGATGCGCTCGTGCGCCTCGGCCATGAACTCGTGAAAATGCGCGCGACGTTTGTGCGCCACCGGACACGAGTCGAAGAACAAGTCCATCAACATGGTCTTGCCGCGGCCGACCTCGCCGTGAACGTAGAGCCCCTTGGGCGGCGGCCCGCCGTTGTCGCCGCCGAACAGGCGGCCGAGAAAGCTCTGCTTTTTCGGCGGCTTGTAATTCGCCAGCGTATCGTCGAGGGCGCCAAAGGCCTCGACCGCGGCGGCCTGCGCCGGATCGGCCTCGATGCTGCCGGAGGCGAGCAGCGACTGATAGTGCTGGCGGAACGAAAGCGGCGAGGACATGCGGTCCTCTTACCGCCTCACCGCGCCGCAAAATGCAAGCCGGTATTGCTGCGGAGCGCCATGCAGCCCGGCAGGGCATCGCAACCCTGCCGGCTTGCCCGGAGAAGCCTGCAGCCTCAGGCGTGCAGATCGTACGGCGCTTCGACGATGTAGGGCCCGCCGCCGGTCGAAGCCCGCGCCGAGAACAACACGAAGCGCTCGGCCTTGAACACGCGGGTGGGGAAATAGCCGCGGACCTGCAGATAGTTGGCGACGTCCTGGCTGGAAACGTCGCCGCGCAGCCGGGCCAGCGTCACATGCGGGGTGAATTTGCGCCCTTCGGGATCGAGCCCGACCCGCTGCAGCAGGCGTTCCAGCTCGGCCTGCAATTCGATCAGCGGCTTCGACGGCACCACCGAAGCAATCACCGCGCGGGGCTTCTTGCCGCCGAAGCTCGACAGCCCCTGCAGCGCCACCTCGAACGGCTTGCGGTTGATGCGAAACAGCATCGAGGCGATCTCGTTGGCGGTGATGCCGTCGATGTCGCCGATGAAGCGCAACGTCAGATGATAATCTTCCGGTTCGACCCAGCGGGCGCCTGGGAGGCCTCCGCGTAAATTCGACAGGGTCTCGCCGATCTCGGCAGGGATCTCCAGTCCAGTGAACAAACGCGGCATCGGAACACCCTCACACTTGAGGCCCGATCGCGGCTGCCGTCCCGAAGACCGGGGGTGGGCTTCCGCGAACCGTCCGGCGAATCACACCTACATTTTGTAGCCTGACAATGTAACAGCGCTACAGCGACGAGCCGGGAGCGGTGAAAAACCAGAGGGTAATCCTCATCTTAACCCCCCGTTAACCGACTCCTCAGCCGCGCTTGGCCGCGACGTCGCGCAGGAATGCCGAAACAGTCGGCAGGATGCTTTTCACGACGGCATCGACGCCCTTGGCGTTGGGGTGCATGCCGTCGGCCTGATTGAGGCTGGCGATGGTCGCGACGCCGTCGAGGAAGAAAGGATACAGCGGCACGCCGAACTGTTTGGCGAGGTCGGGATAGATCGCGTTGAATTGCGCCGCATAGTCGGCCCCGTAGTTCGGGGGCGCCATCATGCCGGTGAGCAGCACCGGCAGATTGCGCGCCTTCAGCTTCTCGAGGATTCCCGTCAGCGCCTTGCGGGTGACCTTGGGGTCGAGCCCGCGCAGTGCGTCATTGGCGCCGAGCTCGACCACCACCGCATCGGCATCCTGCGGCACCGACCAGTCGAGGCGTTCGAGCCCGCCCGAGGCGGTGTCGCCCGACACGCCGGCATTGATCAGCTCGGCTGAGATCCCCTCGGCTTGCAGCGCAGCCTGCAGCTTCACCGGAAAGGCATCCGGCCCGGGCAGGCCGTAGCCCGCCGTTAGTGAATCCCCGAGCATCACCACCTTGAGCGGTTTGGTAGAGGGTTCTGCATCAGCGCGCTGGGCCGGCAGCAGCACCGCGACGGCCAGCATGCCGGCCCACGCAATCGTGCGGAACAGGCCCTCGACCGCGCCGATTGAATCGCCATATGCAGCAGCCATGGACACTCGCATTCCGCTCTCGCCGACGTCCGGCCCGGCGCCGGACACCATCTCGATCTCGAACCTGAACCTGTCGCTGGGCAGCGGCGCGGCGCGGGTTCACATCCTCAAGGACATCAGCCTGCGTGTCGCCGAAGGCGAGGCGATCGGTCTGATCGGCCCCTCCGGCTCCGGGAAATCCACCCTGCTGATGGTGATGGCCGGGCTGGAGCGGCCCGACAGCGGTGAGGTGGTGGTCGATGGCACCGCTTTCAATGGCCTCGACGAGGACGCGCTGGCGCGCTTCCGCGGCCGCCGCATCGGCATCGTCTTCCAGTCCTTTCATCTGATCCCGACCATGACGGCGCTAGAGAACGTCGCGGTGCCGCTCGAACTCGCCGGCGATCCTGACGCCGCGCGCCGCGCCGCGCAGGAATTGCAGGCCGTCGGCCTCGGCGAGCGGCTGCATCATTATCCAACGCAGCTCTCCGGCGGCGAGCAGCAGCGCGTCGCGCTGGCCCGGGCGCTGGCGCCAGATCCGGCGATCCTGGTTGCCGACGAGCCGACCGGCAATCTCGACGAATCGACCGGCAAGCAGATCGTCGATCTGCTGTTCGCCAAACATGCTGAACGCGGCATGACGCTGGTGCTGGTCACCCACGACACCGGCCTCGCCCAGCGCTGCGACCGCGTCATCCGCCTCCGCTCCGGCCGCATCGACGCGACCCAGCCGGGTACTGCGGCAAGGGCATCGGCGTGAGCGGCAAGTTCAATATGCTCCGCACCACGACTTCAACTCCGTCATTGCGAGCGGAGCGAAGCAATCCAGCCGCGGTCCGCGGAGCTGGATTGCTTCGTCGCGGAGCCTGTGCTCGGACGGCGCGAAGCGCCGATCCGGGTGCTCCTCGCAATGACGGCGACTATGCTTGCGAGGCGGTGCACCGATGAGCGCCGTCTCAGAACCGATTGCGCAGCCGCGGCGCTCCTCCCTCCCCCTCCGCTACGCGCTGCGCGAACTGCGCAGCGGACTCAACGGCTTCTACGTGTTCATCGCCTGCATCGCGCTCGGCGTTATGGCGATCGCCGGGGTCGGTTCGGTCGCGGCCAGTCTGAGCGACGGGCTCGCCCGCGAAGGCCGTACGCTGCTCGGCGGTGACGTCGCGTTTTCTCTGATCCAGCGCGAAGCCACCCCCGCCGAACTCGGCTATCTGCGCAGCCACGGTCAGGTCTCTGTGGCGGCGACGATGCGCGGCATGGCGCGGACCGCGGACGGCCGCTCCGCATTGGTCGAACTCAAGGCAGTCGACGATGCCTATCCGATTCTGGGCGAGCTCAAGCTCGAGCCGCCAATGCCGATCGCCGACGTGCTGGCGGAGCAGGGCGGCGCGTTCGGGGCAGCCGCCGACGCGGCCCTGCTGGCGCGGCTCGGCCTCAAACTCGGCGACAGCGTCAGCCTGGGCAACGCTCACTTTCAGATCCGCAGCGTCGTCGCCTCCGAGCCCGACAAGCTGTCCGGTGCGGTCGGTTTCGGGCCACGCTTCCTGATCAGCCAGGACGGCCTTCGCGCCACGCAGCTGCTGCAGCCCGGAAGCCTGGTGCGCTGGATCTACCGCGTGCGTCTCGCCGACAACGGCGCCAGCGATCAGGCGGCGCAGCGCTTCGCCGATGACACCCGCGCGGCGCTGCCCCAGGCCGGCTGGGAAATCCGCACGCGCAGCAACGCCTCGCCGCAGCTCGAACGGACCATCACGCGCTTCACGCAATTCCTGACGCTTGTCGGACTCGCGGCGCTTCTGGTCGGCGGCGTCGGTGTCGCCAATGCGGTGAAGAGCCACATCGATCGCCGCCGCGACGTCATCGCCGCCTTCAAGGCGGTCGGCGCCACCGGGCGCGACGTGTTCGCGATCTATCTGACTCAGGTGTTGCTGCTCGCCACGATCGGATCGCTGATCGGGCTGGCGTTTGGCGCGGCGCTGCCGTTCGTCATCGTCGGCGGCTTCGGCAAGCTGCTGCCGTTGCCGGTGGTGGCGGCGCTGCATCCCGAAGAGCTGGCGCTGTCGCTGATCTACGGCCTGCTCACCGCGCTGGCGTTCGGGCTGTGGCCGTTGGCGCAGGTGCACGACGTGCCGGTGGCGACGCTGTTTCGCGAAGCGCAGGCGAGCCGGGCGCACCGGCCGCGGCTCAAGCACATCGTCTGGATCGGGCTCGTAGTGGCGGCGCTGCTGGCGATGGTGATCGGGCTTTCCTTCGACAAGCGCGTGGCGGCCGCCTTCGTGATCGCGGCGCTGGTGGTGTTCGCGCTGATGCGCGGCGTCGCCGCCGCCGTGATGGCGATCGCGCGGCGGCTGCCGCGATCGCGGATCACCATGCTGCGGCTGGCGATCGCCAACATCCATCGCCCCGGTGCGCTGACGCCTTCGGTCGTGCTGTCGCTCGGGCTCGGCCTCGCGGTGCTGGTGACGGTGTCGCAGATCGACGGCAATTTGCGCCGGCAATTCGCCGCCGCGCTGCCCGAGAAGGCGCCGACCTTCTTCTTCATCGATATCCCGTCGAGCGAAGCCGATCAGTTCACCGACTACCTCAAACAGATCGCCCCCAACGCGACGCTCGAAGACGTGCCCATGCTGCGCGGAAGGATCACGGCGGCGCGCGGCGTCAAGGCCGAGGACCTCAAGCCGGCGCCCGACGCCGAATGGGTGCTGCAGAGCGACCGAGGCCTGACCTATGCGACCGAAGTTCCGGCCGGCTCGCGCGTCGCCGACGGTCACTGGTGGCCGAAAGACTACAATGGACCGCCGCTGGTGTCGTTCGACAAGAAGCTCGCCGAAGGCCTCGGCCTGTCTATCGGCGACAAGGTGACGGTCAATGTGCTCGGCCGCGAGATCACCGCGACCGTCAGCAATCTGCGCAGCGTCGACTGGCAGAGCCTCGGCATCAACTTCGTGCTGGTGTTTTCTCCCAACACCTTCCGCGGCGCACCACACACTCACATTGCCACCCTGACCGAGGCCGGCAGCACGCCGCAAAGCGATGCGGCGGTGATCCGGCAGGTTGCAGACAAGTTTCCGATGGTCACCAGCGTCCGCGTCCGCGAGGCCCTGGAGACGGTCGGCGGCGTCGTCAACAATCTGGTGCTGGCGGTGCGCGGCGCCAGCGCCGTGACGCTGATCTCGGCCATCCTGGTGCTTGGCGGCGCGCTCGCCGCGGGCCATCGCCACCGCGTCTATGACGCGGTGATCCTGAAAACACTCGGCGCCACCCGGGCGCGCTTGGTCGGCGCCTTCGCGCTCGAGTATCTTTTGATCGGCCTCGCGACGGCGGCCTTCGGGGTGATCGCCGGTTCTGTCTCGGCATGGCTGATCGTCACCAAACTGATGACGCTCGGCTTCGTCTGGCAGGCCGCTTCGGCCGCCGGCGTGGTGCTGGCCGCACTGCTGGTCACGGTCGGGCTCGGGCTGATCGGAACGGTGCTGGCGCTCAACCAAAAGCCCGCCGCCGTCCTCCGCAACCTTTAGTGAGTCTGGCGCTCTTTGCTCCCAACGTCGGTGACGCGTCGCCTCGCGGCAACAACCGGCATGACCTCCGTCCGCGCCAACTTCGCCCATGCCGGCTCGCAGCGCCGCGGATCGGCGCGCCGCGGTTGCGACGAAAGTCTGGAAAATGCGCGATTTGCCGCGCTGTTTTAGCCCCAGAGCGACATTCAGCCGCGCATAAAACCTTGCTCCCGCTGTGTTAGTTTCCCACATGTCAGCTTGGACCGGACGGGTCCGGCGGGTCGCTCGGAAGACCCAAGTTTCGGAAGACCGACGTTCGGTTAACCGAACCGATCGGGTGACCGAAAATTAACGATCCGCAGCAACACGTCCGGATTATATTCGCCCTGGCCTCGCAGCCGCGACCAGCCAGCCAACTCGGGAATTCGACCATGTCGGACTTCGACCGTAACTACGCTTCTCCCTTCGGCCGGGCGGCCGGTCGCGTCGACACCGCGACCGTCGATGCCGGCCTGCGCAGCTACATGCTGCGCATCTACAACTACATGACCATCGGCCTGGCGATCACCGGCTTCGCCGCGCTCGGCGTCTATATGGGCGCCGTGACCAGCGATCCGTCGGCGGCCGCGATCCCGCAGAAGATCGCGGGCGGCTACCTGACCTCGTTCGGCTACGCGATGTTCGTGAGCCCGCTGAAGTGGGTGTTCATGCTCGCGCCGCTGGCGATGGTGTTCGCGATCTCGTTCGGCATCAATCGCCTGAAGCCGCAGACCGCCCAGATCCTGTTCTGGGTATTCTCGGCGCTGATGGGCGTGTCGCTGTCGTCGATCTTCCTGGTGTACACCCACACCTCGATCGTGCGGGTGTTCTTCATCACCGCCGCCACCTTCGGCGCGCTGAGCCTCTATGGCTACACCACCAAGCGTGACATGAGCGGCATGGCGTCGTTCCTGTTCATGGGCCTGATCGGCATCATCATCGCCAGCGTGGTGAACCTGTTCGTCGCCTCGTCGATGCTGCAGTTCATCGTCTCGGTGGCGGGCGTGCTGGTGTTCGCCGGCCTCACCGCCTACGATACGCAGCGGCTGAAGAACGACTACATCTACGGCTACGCCTCGGCCGGTGGCGAGATCGCCGAGAAGGCCGCCATCACCGGCGCGCTGTCGCTGTACTTGAACTTCATCAACCTGTTCACGCTGCTGCTGCAGCTGCTCGGCCAGCGCGACTAAGCTGACCGACGCGAACGGATCCGAAGCCCCGGCGGAAACGCCGGGGCTTTTGTTTTGGGCTGGTGGCATCAATCCCATGCACAGCGTCATCGCCCGCGCAGGCGGGCGACCCAGTATTCCAGTGCGCCAGCGGACAGACCGCTCCGCTCTGGGATACTAGGCCCTCCGCATTCGCGGAGGGTGACGGCCGAATGTGTTGATGGGACACTGGCACTGCAGGCGCGCTATCCGATCTGCAGGCCCGCTTGCAACGTGCGCAGAGCACACGCCTCCCCGCTGCCGCATTCTCACCCGACCAAGCCGCATGTCACAGTCCATTATCCGTCCCGCCGTTCCGACCGACCTCCCCGCCATCACGTCGATCTATGGCGAGGCGGTGCGCACCGGCACCGCGACGTTCGAGCTGACGCCGCCGAATCTCGCCGAGATGACGCGGCGCTACGACGCCCTGTCGGCCGCCGGCTTTCCCTATCTGACGGCTGAGTTCGAAGGTACCGTCGCCGGCTATGCCTATGCGGGGCCGTACCGGCCGCGGCCGGCCTATCGGTTCACGGTCGAGAATTCGGTCTATCTCGATCCGGCCCACCATCGAGCCGGCATCGGCAGCGCGCTGATGACCGAGCTGATCGCCCGCTGCGCAGCCTCTGGCTACCGCCAGATGATCGGCGTGATCGGCGACTCCGCAAACGCCGGCTCAATCGCCCTGCACCGCAAGATGGGTTTCGACCTCGTCGGCACCCATCGCGGCGTCGGCTTCAAGTTCGGCCGCTGGCTCGACACCGTGATGATGCAGCGCGCGCTGGGTGATGGGACGGAGAGTTTGCCGGAGCAGAGCGAGCTGTGAGCCCGGCGGCCATTCCAATTTCGGCCGTCACCCTCCGCGAAAGCGGAGGGCCCATTATCCCAGAGAGTTCGTGGTAACGATCAGCGCTCTGGAATACTGGGTCGCCCGATCAAGTCGGGCGATGACGCGGTGTTTCGGAGCGATGCTGTGCGGAAAACGCAGCGACCGCTCACACCAGCGCCAGTTTCCTATCGATCACCAGTAGCACGCGATCGAGTTCGTGGCCGCGGCGGAGGATTTGGCCGGAGGCGCCGATGACGCTGTAGGCGCCCTGTTTGCGCGCCAGCCGCGGGTCCTTGACGATGCGGTAGATCGGCACTTCGGAGGCGCGGCGGAAGATCGAGAAAACCGCGGTGTCTTTGAGGAAGTCGATAGCGTAATCGCGCCATTCGCCATCCGCGACCATGCGGCCATAGAGGTTGAGGATGCGATTGAGCTCCAGGCGATTGAACGTCACCCTGGTCTGCAGCGGCGCGGCGCCCAGGCGCTCCGCTGCGTTACGCTCGCTGGGATCACCCTCCCCGGACATCAGACTCATCACCGCCTCCTGTCACCGAGGTGACATGATTGCGCCGACCGCGCCGCGCCGCAAGGGGCCGAAAGCAGCACCGCGTGCAGGCCTTCGCGACGGGCCGCCGCATGCAGCCTCACGCCTTCGTTAGCCGAATCTTATTGCCGCCCGAATTTCGCCAACCGCATGCCGTGGCGACCGACGATAAGAATCATGTCTGCGTTGGCCCGGTTCTTTCGGTCCGGATTCCTCAGCCCCCAGCCCCCCGGGTCGTCGGGACCGGGCCTGACGCAGCGATCCAATCCCCTATGAAGACGAGCCTCGAGGGCCAACGCAAGTTGGTCCTTTTTTGTTGTGCGGTGATCAGTGGGGAGAGCGCCGCTGCTCGCGGCGCGAGCGCTTCAGCGCAGCGAGGTGAAGGCGCCGCCCAGCATGGCGCCCGGCTTGTCGCGGCTGCCATCCTGCACATACACCGCCGCGGCATCGACGCCCTGGTCGGCGATGTTCTCCAACGGGACCGACCAATGGCCGGCCTCGCCGTTCCAGTCGCCGACCTTGAGCAGGTTGCGGACGACGTTGTGATAGGTGATCTGGCGGCCGCGATTTTCGCCGCGGCCGATCGAAATCGGCACCGCCTTTGACACTGCGCAGATCCAGACTTCGCCATGACGCACCGGATCGCCCGCCGGCGCGGCGGCGACCTCGACCTTGATCTCCTTGCCGTCGAGCTCATCGAGACCGCACCGCC
>NZ_BADD01000596.1 GCF_000333455.1 Rhodopseudomonas sp. B29 | reverse complement strand
TCGCCGCGTGCTCGATGTCTAGAAAGAGGCGCTGACCGTGCTGGCGCACGGCATCGAAGCCTGCGGCGATCAGCACAGCATCCTGACCTTCACGTCACGCCGGCGCGATTGGGTGCGGGTCGAAACTGTGAAGGATTTGTCGCGCACGCGACAGCGGCATGACAAAGCCCACAACTAACAAGTCAAAGGAAGCTTTGCGGATCGACGTCGACTTCGAGCTTCAGGTTTCCCTTGGTCTTGGGTCCATTGGCCAGCCACGATCGCAAGTAATTCGACAAGTCGAAGCCGCGTGCCGATTTGATCAGCAGCCGGAATCGATAGCGGCCTTTGATCACCGCAAGCGGCGCCTCGGCCGGGCCGAGCACCTGCACGCGCTCGTCGACCGGCGCGCAGGCGGCGAGCTGCCGCCCGAAGCCTTCGGCGCTCGGCCGGTCACCGGCCGAAATGATCAGGCTCGCCAGCCGGCCGAACGGCGGATAGAGCGTCCGCTCGCGAATATCGATCTCCGACGCGTAGAAGGCCTCGCGGTCGCAAGCGACCAGCGCCTTCATCACCGGATGCTCCGGCTGATGCGTCTGCAGGAAGCCGACGCCGCGGCCCTGTTCGCGGCCGGCGCGGCCGATCACCTGATTGAGCAGCTGAAATGTGCGCTCGGCGGCACGGGGATCGCCATTGCTGAGGCCCAAATCGGCATCGACGACTCCGACCAGATTGAGCCGCGGGAAATTGTGGCCCTTGGCGACGAGCTGGGTGCCGATGATGATGTCGACGCGGCCCTCGGCGATTTCGTTNCACTCCGATCGCATGGTCTCGATCGAGGTGATCAGGTCGCTCGACAGCACCATGGTGCGCGCATCGGGAAACAGGCTGGCAGCCTCTTCCTGCAGCCGCTCGACCCCAGGGCCGACCGCGACTAAAGATTCTTCCGCCCCGCAATGCGGGCACTGATGCGGCCGCGGCATCGAGAAGCCGCAATGGTGGCACACCAGCCGCTGCCGGAAGCGGTGATCGACCAGCCAGGCATCGCAGATCGTGCAGGCGAAGCGGTGGCCGCAGGCGCGGCACAGCGTCAGCGGCGCATAGCCGCGGCGGTTGAGAAACAGCAGCGCCTGTTCGCCGCGCTCGATGGCGTAACCGATCTGCTCGGCCAAAGGCGGCGAGATGAAGCGCCCACGCATCGGCGGCGCGCGGCGCAGATCGATGGCTTCGATATGCGGCATGTGCTGGCCGCCGAACCGCGACGGCAGCGGAATGCGCTGATAGCGGCCCTTGCGGGCGTTGACCTCGGTCTCGACCGACGGCGTCGCCGACGCCAACACGATCGGAATCTTGGCGATCGACGCCCGCACCACCGCCATGTCGCGGGCGTGATAATGCGCGCCGTCTTCCTGCTTGTAGGCCTGGTCGTGCTCCTCATCGACGACGATCAGGCCGAGATCTGCGTAAGGCAGAAACAGCGCTGAGCGCGCGCCGACGACGACGCGAGCTTCACCGGCCGCGATCGCCGCCCAATTGCGGGCGCGGGTGCGCGGCGTCAGCTCGGAGTGCCATTCCAGCGGGCGCTCGCCGAAGCGCTGCGCGAAGCGATCGAGAAACTGGCCGGTGAGCGCGATTTCCGGCATCAGCAACAGGCTTTGCCGGCCCTGGCGGATCACCTCGGCGACCGCCTCGAAATACACTTCGGTCTTGCCGGAGCCGGTGACGCCATCGAGCAACGCGGCCTGGAAGCCGCCGGCGCTGACGAGCCGGCGCATTTTGTCGGCGGCCTCGGCCTGCTCGGGCGAAAAATCCGCCGGCGCAAAATCAGGATCGGGCTCCGGCGCCGGCTTGTCGCGCGGCATCACCTCGACCTGCAGGGTGCCTTCGTCGACCAGGCCATCGATGACGCTGGTGCTGACGCCGGCCTCCTTGGCGACCTCGGGATTTGCCGTGCAGCAGCCCGTCGTCGAGGACTTCGAGCAGACGGCGCCGCGCCGAGGTCATGCGCTGCGGCGGCGGCCCGATCAGCCGCACGCCCATCCGCTGGCGCTCCGGGCCGAGATGCTCGCCCATGCGCAGCGTCATGCGCAGCACCTGGCCGCGCGGCGACAGCGTATAGTTGGCGACCCAATCGACCAGCCGGCGCAGCTCCTCGCGCAGCGGCGGCACCTCCAGCTTCTCGGCGACGTCTTTCAGCCGGTTGTGCAGACGCGGGTCGGGATTGGCGTTCTCGGCCCAGACCACGCCCAGCACCTCGCGAGGTCCGAGCGGCACGCCGACGACATCGCCGACCTTCAGATCCATTCCGCGCGGCACACGGTACGAATAGGCATTGTCGAGCGCGACCGGCACCAGCACGTCGACCACCTGAGTGGCCGGGGTGGCTTTGGGGCGAGTCGGCGTGTCATCCATGGCCCGATGATGTGCGATCAAAGCCGCGTTTCATCAATGGGAAAGAAAATCGGCTAGCATTCTGAGACTTGCAGCCGTCACCCTGAGGTGGCCGCGCAGCGGCCCTCGAAGGGCGACGGCTTGTGCCGGGTCATCCTTCGAGGCTCGCTACGCTCGCACCTCAGGATGACGGTGAGGCTGCATTTGCCGTCACCTTTTATCGTGAGATCATGGCCAAAGCCCCGCCCTCACCACCTCCGCTCGTCCTTGACGGCGCCGCGTCCGATCTCGCCGCCGAGATGGCGCAGTGGCTGATGCATTTGCGGGCCGAACGGCGGCTGTCGGCCAAGACGCTGGAGGCCTATGCACGCGATCTGCGGCAATTCCTGCAGTTTCTCTGCCGTCATTGGGGCGGCGAGGTCACGCTCGGCCGGTTCGCGCGGCTGGAGGCCGGCGACGTCCGCGCCTTCATGGCGGCGCGACGATCCGACGCGATCGCCGGGCGCTCGCTGATGCGGTCGCTGGCCGGACTGCGCTCGTTCGGCCGCTTTCTCGAACGCGAGGGCAAGGGCCGGGTCGGCGCGCTAGCCGCTGTGCGGGCGCCGAAGATCAAGAAGAGCCTGCCCAAGCCGCTGCCGGTCTCGGCCGCCAAGCGGCTGGCGGATTCGACCGAACGCGCCGGCGAGGACCGGCCGCAATGGGTGCTGGACCGCGACGCCGCCGTGATGGCGCTGCTCTATGGCTCGGGCCTGCGTATCTCCGAAGCCCTCGGACTGAAGCGCCGCGACGTGCCGGCGCCCGGCAAGGGCGACACGCTGACGGTGCTGGGCAAGGGCAACAAGACCCGCATGGTGCCGGTGCTGGACGCCGTGCTTCACCTGATCGCCGACTACGCGACCGCCTGCCCGTATTCATTGCCGCCGGATGGACCGATGTTCGTCGGCGCCAAAGGCGGGCCGCTGAGCCCCCGCATCATCCAGCTGGCGATGGAGCGGCTGCGCGGCGGGCTCGGCCTGCCGGACTCGGCGACGCCGCATGCGCTGCGCCATTCTTTCGCGACGCATTTGCTGTCGCGCGGCGGCGATCTGCGAGCGATCCAGGAATTGCTCGGCCACGCCTCGCTGTCCACCACGCAGATCTATACCGGCATCGACACCGAGCGGCTGCTCGAAGTCTACGCCAGCGCCCATCCACGAGCCTAGATTTTGTTTGGACGCGTTTTCTTCACGCGAACCGGTATCCAATTCGCTCGAAAACGCTATACAGCCGAACTTGTTAGTTCGCCGCCGGCGGACTTGACCGGCGGTTCCATCCCACTGACAAGATCAGACGCTAGAGGAACGACGCGGCCCGAATCGGAGGCCGGATGCGACAGGAGACCCCCCGATGAGCGCCCACGAGAGCATGGAGCATGCCGAACACGCCGAGCATGCGTCCGGCGAGAACAAGTCGATCGCCCTGCTGATCGCCGTGTTGGCGCTGTTCCTGGCGTTCTCCGAAACGCTCGGCAAGGGCGCGCAGACCGAGACCATCGCCAAGAACGTCGAAGCCTCGAACCTGTGGGCGTTTTTCCAGGCCAAGAGCATCCGCCGCACCACGGTGCAGACCGCCGCCGAGCAGGGCAAGCTGATCCTCGGCAGCACCTCCGACGAAGCCGCCAAAGCAGCGATCCAGAAGCAGATCGACGACTGGCAGAAGACCGCGGCGCGCTATCGCAACGAGCCGGAGACCGGAGAAGGTTCCGAGCAACTCGCCGAACGCGCCAAGCACGCCGAACACGAGCGCGATCTGGCGCAGGCGCGCTATCATCACTATGAGCTGGCGTCCGCCGCCTTCCAGATCGGCATCGTGCTGGCGTCCGCCACCATCATCACCGGCATGATCGCGCTGGCGTGGATCTCGGGATTCCTGGCGGTCGCCGGCCTTGCCTTCACGGCGATCGGCCTGTTCGCGCCGCACGCCGTGCACCTGATGTAGGAGCTCAGCGTCCGCTCAGCGGGCCGTGCGGATGCGCTTGCGGAATTGCATCGCCTTGCGCATCAGCCGGCCCATCGTTCCTTCGCCTTCGCCGAAGACAGCGCGAACGCGTGCCCGGATGCCGTCCATGACGGGCGCCACGATGTCGTGCGCCTTCGCCTTGATGCCGATGACGAAGTCATAGACTTTGACGAACCAGGCCATCTGCATCAGCTTCGGCCGGGTGATGTCGAACACGAAGGCGACGAGGCCGAGCCCGACGAACTGGGCGAAGCCGAACGTCACGAGACCGGCGAGGAAGTGCTGCTTGGCGAACAGCCACAGCGCCAGCAGCTTGACCGGATAAAGCGGGATCAGCGGCACCACGAACACCACCAGCGCCATCGCCGGTGACAGATGCGCCAGCCGCTCCGCGAGCCAGGCCTTGAACTCGCGCAGTGGGATCGCCGCGACGATCCGCGCCACCCACGGCTCGAGATGATCCCACAGCCATGCCTCGATCAAAAAGAGGACGGCGAGGATGAACCAGAGCGGCTGCAGCAGACGACGCTTCATGACTCTCACGCTAGCCCGGCCTTGAGGCCGGGCTGTGGCTGACGAGAGTTACATATGAATAGCGCGCTTACCGACCGCAAGCGCGGCCTCCTTGATGGCTTCCGAGCGGGTCGGGTGGGCGTGGCAGGTGCGGGCGAGATCTTCGGCCGAACCGCCGAACTCCATCAGCACCGCCGCCTCGTGGATCATCTCGCCGGCTTCGCGGCCGATGATGTGAACGCCGAGCACGCGATCGGTCTTGGTATCGGCCAGGATTTTCACGAAGCCGTCGGTGGTCTGGTTGACCTTGGAGCGGCCGTTGGCGGTGAACGGGAACTTGCCGACCGTGTAGTCGACGCCGGCGTTCTTGAGGTCTTCCTCGGTCTTACCGACGCTGGAGACTTCCGGCGTGGTGTAGACCACGCCCGGGATGACGTCGTAGTTCACGTGACCGGCCTTGCCGGCAATGATCTCGGCGACCGCGACGCCTTCGTCCTCGGCCTTGTGGGCCAGCATCGGTCCCTTCACCACGTCGCCGATGGCGTAGACGCCCTTGAGGCTGGTGGCAAAGTGATCGTCGATGACGACGCGGCCGCGCTCGTCGAGCGCAACGCCTGCTTCCTTCAGCCCGAGGCCTTCGGTGTAGGGCACGCGGCCGATCGCGACGAGCACGACGTCAGCTTCCAGCGTCTCGGGATTGCCGCCGGCGGCGGCTTCGACGCTGACCTTGAGCTGCTTGCCAGATGAATCGATCGCCGTGACCTTGGCGCCGAGCTTGAAGGCGAAGCCCTGCTTTTCGAGGATGCGCTGGAACTGCTTGCAGATCTCGCCGTCCATGCCGGGCAGGATGCGGTCGAGGAATTCCACCACGGTGACCTGCGCGCCGAGCCGGCGCCACACCGAGCCGAGTTCGAGACCGATGACGCCGGCGCCGACCACGATCAGCTTGCCCGGCACCTTGTCGAGCGACAGCGCGCCGGTCGACGACACGATGCGCTTCTCGTCGATCTCGATGCCTTTGAGGCGCGCGATGTCGGAGCCGGTGGCGATGACGATGGACTTGGCCTCGACGCTTTGGGTCTTGCCGTCCTGACCGGTGACTTCGAGCTTGCCGGTGCCGACGATCTTGCCCTTGCCGGCAAGCACATCAATCTTGTTCTTCTTCATCAGGTACTCGACGCCTTTGACGTTGCCGTCGATGCCCTGCTGCTTGAAGTTCATCATCGCCGCCATGTCGAGCTTCGGCGCCGAGACGCCGATGCCCATCTTGGCAAAGGAATGGCCGGCTTCTTCGAAAAGCTCGGAGGCGTGCAGGAGTGCCTTCGACGGCATGCAGCCGACATTGAGGCAGGTGCCGCCGAGCGTGGGATTCTTCTCCACCACTGCGACTTTCAGCCCGAGCTGGGCCGCGCGGATCGCACAGACGTAACCGCCGGGGCCGGTGCCGATGATGACGAGATCGTAGGAGGCCATGTATCAGTCCTGTAGTTGGCGCCTGAGCCGCTAGCGGCCGCCGGAAACATCCAAGATGGCGCTGGTGACATAGGAGGCTTCGTCCGACAGCAGCCAGACGACGGCGTTGGCGATTTCCTCGGCGCGGCCGACGCGCTTCATCGGCACGTTGACGCTGAGCCGATGCGCGCGTTCCGGATCTCCGCCGGAAGCGTGAATTTCCGTATCGATCAGACCGGGCCTGATCGCCGCGACGCGGATGCCTTCACCGGCGACTTCGTGGCCGAGCCCGACGGTGAAGGAGTCCACCGCGCCCTTCGACGCCGCGTAGTCCACATAAGTGTTCGGCGAGCCGAGCTTGGCGGCGACCGACGACAGATTGACGATGACGCCGCCTTTGCCGCCGTGGCGCGTCGACATCCGCTTCACGGCTTCACGGGCGCACAGGATGCTGCCGGTGACGTTCACCGCCATCATCCGCTGGATGCGTTCCGCCGACATTTCGTCGACCCGCGCGGTCGGGCCGACGATGCCGGCATTGTTGACCAGCGCGCCGAGCGGCCCGAATTTGTCCGCCGCGGCGAAGAGCGCCAGGATGTCAGCCTCGTCGCCGACGTCGCATTTCACCGCGATCGCCTTGCCGTTACTGGCCTCGATCTCGCCGACGACTTCGTTCGCCGCGGCCGCGTTGCTGGCGTAGCCGACCACGACCTTGAAGCCGCGCTTGCCGCAGCCGATCGCGGTGGCGCGGCCGATGCCGCGGCTGCCCCCGGTGATGATGACGACGCGATCGTTCATGCGCACCTCAAGCGAGCAGACGGATCAGCATGGTGATCAGCGCCAGCAGCGCGATGAACCACACGATGCTGCGCGCGAACGGAATTTGCACGAGGTAGAGCGGCACGTAGAGCACACGGGCGACCAGCCAGACGATCGCGGCGGTCGTCGCATAGCCGCCGGTCTTGCCGGTGATCGCCAAGGCGAGCGCCAGCGCGACGAAGGCCGGGTAGGTTTCGAGCAGGTTGCGATACGCGCGGCCGGCGCGGCCGGCGAAGCGGCCCCTGGCGGTACGCGGCTCGTCGCGCGGGCCGGCCTGATACTCGCCGCCGAGCTCCATCGTGGTCGGGATAGAGGCGAGGAACATCTGCGCGATCAGCAGCGCCACGCTCCAGCCCAGCACGATGATTTCGGTCGGCATCGGCTGCCTCGCTCCCCCAGTTCAGCCGTCGCGGTTCGCCGGCCTCGGCCGGCGAGCGCGATCAGAGGTCCAGCACCAGGCGGGCCGGATCTTCCAGGCTCTCCTTGACGCGGACCAGGAAGGTCACGGCTTCCTTGCCGTCGATGACGCGGTGATCGTAGCTCAGCGCCAGATACATCATCGGGCGAACTTCGATCTTGCCGCCGACCACCACCGGCCGTTCCTGGATCTTGTGCATGCCCAGGATGCCGGACTGCGGCGCATTGAGGATCGGCGTCGACATCAGCGAGCCATAGATGCCGCCATTGGTGATGGTGAAGGTGCCGCCCTGCATCTCTTCGATCTTGAGCTGGCCGTCACGGGCGCGCTTGCCGAAATCCGAAATGCCCTTTTCGATCTGCGCGATCGACTTGGTATCGCAGTCGCGCACCACCGGCACCACCAGGCCCTTGTCGGTGCCGACGGCGACGCCGATGTGGTAGTAGTTCTTGTAGATCAGATCGGTGCCGTCGATCTCGGCGTTGACGGCCGGGATGTCCTTCAGCGCCTGGACGCAGGCCTTGGTGAAGAAGCCCATGAAGCCGAGCTTGCCGCCGTGCTTCTTCTCGAAGATGTCCTTGTACTGCGAGCGCAGCGCCATGACGTTGGTCATGTCGACCTCGTTGAAGGTCGTCAGCATCGCAGCGGTGTTCTGAACTTCCTTGAGCCGGCGCGCGATGGTCTGGCGCAGCCGGGTCATCTTGACGCGCTCTTCGCGCGCGGCGTCGTCGGCCGGTGACGGCGCACGGACCTGCACGGCCGCGGCGGGCTGGCTGACCGGGGTCGGCGCCGAAGCCGCCTTCTCGATCGCGGCCAGCATGTCACCCTTGGTGACGCGGCCGTCCTTGCCGGAGCCCGGCACGGTCGAGGCATCGACACCGCTCTCGGCCGACAGGCGGCGAACCGACGGAGCCTGCGGCGCATCGGCCGGCGGGGTCTTGGCGGCGGGAGCCGGCGCAAGCCCCCGGAGCGGGGGCCGAAACCCCCCGGAACGGG
>NZ_BADD01000597.1 GCF_000333455.1 Rhodopseudomonas sp. B29 | reverse complement strand
GACTACAGAATGAAGCAAACTAAGAAGTCCCTGCCGGGGATGGCAACCCGGCCGCGTACGGCGGTCGCCTTGATCGCCGCCACCGTCCTGCTCAGCGGAGCAGCGACCACCGAAGCGTCGGCGCGGTCTCGGCATCATCATCGCCATCACGCCCACCACCACCATCATCATCACCATCATGCCGACAACGGCTGGCGCGATTCCAACGCCTCCATCGGCAGTGGTTCGTTTGGCGGCGGACGTAGTTTCTCCGGTATGGCTTCGTACTACGGCAACGAGTCCGGCAGCCGCACTGCTTCCGGCCAGCGCATGAACGCCAGCGCCATGACCGCTGCTCATCGCTCGCTGCCGTTCGGCACCAAGCTGCGTGTGACCCACAATGGCCGCAGCGTCGTCGTCACCATCAACGATCGCGGTCCGTTCGTGCGTGGCCGTGTGCTCGACCTGTCGACCGGCGCCGCGCGCGCGATCGGTCTCACCGGCGCCGGAGTCGGCCGGGTGGTCGCGGAAGTGATGTAACCGCAGAAGCGGTCGCCTTCCCTCAATCAGCAAAGACCCGCTAGGTTTCTGACAGCCGCAGGATATAGAGGCCCGAACCTGCGTCAGGCGCGCCTGATCGTGCGGCGTCAGCATCCGTCAAACAAAGCCCGCCGTCAGCAATGACGACGGGCTTTTGTTTTGCGCCAGAACGCTGCCAGATGTCGCGCACGCGACAGCGGCATGACAAAGCCCACAACTAACAAGTCAAAGGAAGCTTTGCGGATCGACGTCGACTTCGAGCTTCAGGTTTCCCTTGGTCTTGGGTCCATTGGCCAGCCACGATCGCAAGTAATTCGACAAGTCGAAGCCGCGTGCCGATTTGATCAGCAGCCGGAATCGATAGCGGCCTTTGATCACCGCAAGCGGCGCCTCGGCCGGGCCGAGCACCTGCACGCGCTCGTCGACCGGCGCGCAGGCGGCGAGCTGCCGCCCGAAGCCTTCGGCGCTCGGCCGGTCACCGGCCGAAATGATCAGGCTCGCCAGCCGGCCGAACGGCGGATAGAGCGTCCGCTCGCGAATATCGATCTCCGACGCGTAGAAGGCCTCGCGGTCGCAAGCGAACAGCGCCTTCATCACCGGATGCTCCCGCTGATGCGTCTGCAGGGAGCCGACGCCGCGGCCCTGTT
>NZ_BADD01000598.1 GCF_000333455.1 Rhodopseudomonas sp. B29 | reverse complement strand
ACAGTTGCGCCGCGGTCACCGCATCGGACCATGCGAGCGAAATGCTCATCCCCGGGTGCTCATCCGAAGATTTCAGTCAGCGCGCGATCGACGCGAACGCTGGAGCCGGCGTCGTCGAGCGGATTGCGGCGCAGTCGATGGCGGAGCGCCGGCGGCGCGATGCGCTTAAGGTGTTCGTCGGTGACGGTCTTGGCGTGTTCGAGCGCAGCCAGCGCACGAGCGGCGCGCATCAGAGTCAGTTCGCCGCGCAGGCCGTCGGTGCCGAGCGTCATGCACAGCTTGGCGGCGCGCTCCAGCGCGGCATCACTGACGGTTACTTCCGGCAGCCGTTCCTTGGCCTGCGTGATCTTGCGGCGCAGCTTGGCTTCCTCTTTGGACCAGGTCTCGTTGAAGCCGGCCGGATCGTTCTCGAACGCATCGCGGCGGCGAACCACTTCGATGCGCTCGGGCAAAGTATCGGGCGTTTTCACCTCGACCGACAGGCCGAAGCGGTCGAGCAGTTGCGGACGTAGTTCGCCCTCTTCGGGATTGCCGGTACCGACCAGCACGAAGCGCGCCGGGTGACGGATCGACAGGCCTTCGCGCTCGACCACGTTCTCACCGGAGGCGGCGACGTCGAGCAAAAGATCGACCAGATGATCTTCGAGGAGATTGGCTTCGTCGATGTACAGGAAGCCGCGATGCGCGCGCGCCAGTAGGCCCGGTTCGAACGCTTTCTCGCCCTTGGACAACGCGCGTTCGAGATCGAGCGCGCCGACGACGCGGTCTTCCGTCGCGCCGAGCGGCAGATCGACCACCGGCACCGGCACCTGTGCGGTCTTGACCTTGCCGTGCTTGACCTTCTCCCTGCACTCTTCGCAGTAACGCTCGGGCTGGTCGGGGTCGCAATTGTAGCGGCAGCCGACGACGGTCTTCATCTTCGGCAGCAGCGCCGCGAGTGCGCGCACGGCGGTCGACTTGCCGGCGCCGCGATCGCCGAACGCCAGCACGCCACCGACCTTCTGATCGACCGCTGCGATCAGCAACGCCAGCTTCATCTCGTCCTGGCCGACGATCGCCGAGAAGGGGAATACGGTCGCCATAGGATGCTTACTCCGGCCGCGTCTTTTCGATGATCGCCGAAGCGCCCTTGTCGAGCAGGTCGAGCGCGATGGCGCGGCCGAGTTCGCGCGGCTTGTTGGCCGGGCCGGTGCGCGCCGCCTCGATGAAGGTGCCGCCCTCTTCGTCCAGCACCGAGGCGCGCATCGTCATCTGATCGCCGGTGATGGTGGAGTGCGCCGCCATCGGCGAATTGCAGTGGCCGTTCAGCACCCACAGGACTTCGCGCTCGGCATCGCAGCACAGCCGCGCCGCCGGATCGTCGATCAGCGCCAGATACTTGCGAGTCTGCCAATCGTTGATCGGACACTCGACCGCGACGATGCCTTGGCCGGCGGCCGGCAGCATCTCTTCTGGCGTGAAGTCGTGGACGATGCGGCTGACGAAACCGACGCGCTCGAGGCCGGAGCGCGCCATGATCAGCGCGTCGGCCGGGCCTATGTCGCCGCCGCCCGGCAGGCGCTGCTTCTCGCCATTGTCGAGCTTGCGGATGCGCGTATCGGCGGCGCCGCGGAAGTGAATCACTTCGACTTCGGGGAACAGCCGCTTGGCATAGGCAGCGCGCCGCACCGCGTTGGTGCCGATGGTGTAACCCTTGCCGCGTGACTTCTTCAGATCGTCAAGGGTGATGCCCTTGCGCAGCACCAGCGAGTCGCAGGCCGGATCGCGCGCCAGCGTGGCGGCGACGATCAGTCCGGGCGTCTCTTCGTTGCCGGGCATGTCCTTCAGCGAGTGCATTGCGCAATGCAGTTCGCCGCGCAGCATCGCGGCGCGGATCTCGGCCACGAAGGCGCCGCCTTTTCCGCCGTGCGGCAACAGCTTGCTGATCTGATCGCTATCACCGACCGTCTCGAATTTGACGATCTCCGGGGCGAGAGCGCTGTCGGCAGCGCTCAATCGCCGGGCGATATCTTCAGTCTGGGCAAGCGCCATCACGCTCTTGCGCGTGCCGATACGGACTGGAATTTTCACCACACGCTCCATTCGACAACCGCGAAGGGCCCGCGGCGAACAACGGCCGAACCTTATGACCAGCCCGAGCCAGATTGCAAACGGATGACACCGGATCGTCGCTTAAGAGCCCGGCGGGGTGCCGAGGTCGTTGATTTCGAACAAGTCCGACGCCTGCGACCGACCGATACAGCCTGTGTTCTTAACTGTTAGGTCGGAACCTTTCGGCTTCTGTCTATCGCGCCGCAATGTTACTCAAGTCAACCGGCGCGAATGTTGAGCAAGGTCAAAACGGCTCTGAGGTCCAATTACGATGACGGCTGAAGTTCAGATTGGTGACGGCAACGTTCGACTTTCGCCGCACCCGCTACGCGCGGTCGTGCTCGGCGAAGTCCATGCCCGGCCGTTCACCGCCATCACGGTGCCGGCGCGCGTGCTGCACTTCGCGTTCGATACGTCGGGTACGCGCGCTGCGGCCGATCGCGCCGCAATGACCAGCTTCTGTGAATCGCGCGGCCTACAGCCGCCGGTGGCCGGCGAGAAGCACCACCGCGCCAAGCTCGGCACCACGATTGTGCGCTGGGAGCAGCATTCGGAATTCACCACCTACACCTGGGAGCTGCCGGCCGATCCCGAAGGCGCGCCGTTCTATCCCGACGCCTCGTCGCTGGCCTCGCCGATGCAATTGCTGCCGCAGCCGGGACCGCTGCTGGTCGCGATCGACCTGCACCTCATGACGGAGGATCCGCCGCGCACTGCACCCGAGCGGCTGTTCGACCGCGCCAGCCTTGCGGTCGCGGAGAATTCCGACGGCATGGCAGTATTCGCCACCGACTTTCAGCCCGGCCCCTCCGGCTTCGTGCGGGTGCTGGTGCTCGATCGCGGCATGACGCCCGAGCGTGCCGGCGCGCTGGTGCAGCGCGTGCTCGAGGTCGAGACCTATCGGACGCTGGCGTTGCTCGGCCTGCCCGAGGCGCAGCGGCTGGCGCCGTCGATCGCGGCCAGCGAGCGGCGGCTGGCCGAGGTCACGGCGGCAATGCGCAAGAGCGGCGATCTGGCAATGAACAATCGCATGCTGGAGGAACTGACCGAGCTCGCCGCCGACGTCGAGGCCGGCGCCGCGGCCAGCCTGTACCGGTTCGGCGCCAGCCGCGCCTACGACGAGATCATGAATGGCCGGCTGGCGACGCTGGGTGAACGCAAGGTCGGCGGCCTGCCGACCTGGTCGTCGTTTCTCGCCCGCCGCATGAAGCCGGCGATGCGGACCTGCGCCACCACCGAGGCGCGGCAGTCCGACCTGTCGCTGAAGCTGGCACGCGCCGCCAATCTGCTGCGCACCCGCGTCGACGTCGAACTCGAGCATCAGAACCAGGAACTGCTCAAATCGATGAACGCCCGGACCCGGCTGCAGCTCCGGCTGCAGACGACAGTCGAAGGCCTGTCCACCGCGGCAATCACCTACTATGTGGTCGGGTTGTTCGGCTACATGGTGAAAGGCGCGGCCGAGGCCGGCAAGCTCAAGGTCGATCCCAATCTCCTGATCGCACTATTCGTGCCGATCGCAGCGTTCTCGATCTGGTGGACCGTGCGCAGCATCCGCAAGAGACACGTGCCGGACGTCGATTGATGCATCGCCTCGTGCTGCCACTACGCATCGTTGTTGCCGTCCTCGCGCTGGTCGCGATCGGCGCGGCGCTGTGGCAACTCGAGCGCGCCAAGGCCGATCTGATTATCACCCACACCAGTGTGGGCCACATTCCGGTGACGGTGTTTCGCGCTGACACCACGACTAAGGCGCCCGTGGTGGTGATCGCGCACGGCTTCGCCGGCTCCCAGCAGTTGATGCAGCCGTTCGCGCAGACGTTCGCGCACAACGGCTACATCGCCGTGACGTTCGACTTCACCGGTCACGGTCGCAATCCCGAGACGATGAAGGGCGACGTCGACGAGCCGACGAAGATCACCGGCAAGCTGGTCGACGATCTAGGCCGCGTCACCGACTTCGCCCGCTCGTTGCCGCAAAGCGACGGCCGCGCCGCGGTGCTCGGCCATTCGATGGCGTCGGACATCGTGGTACAATACGGCGTCGAACATCCTGAAATGAGCGCCACTATCGCGGTGTCGGTGTTCACCAAGAAGGCAACGGCGACACTTCCGCGCGACCTGCTGGTGATTGTCGGCAATCTCGAGCCGGAGATGCTCAAGGACGAAGGCCTGCGCCTCGTCAATCTCGCGGCTGGCGGCGGCGCAGTGCCAGGCCGGACCTATGGCGACTTCGCCGCCGGCACCGCGCGGCGGCTGGTGCTCTCGTCGGGCGTCGAACATATCGGCGTGCTGTACAGTCAGGACTCGATGCGCGAGTCGCTGGCGTGGCT
>NZ_BADD01000599.1 GCF_000333455.1 Rhodopseudomonas sp. B29 | reverse complement strand
TCATCAGCGCGTCGAGCTTTGGCGCATCAAGCCGGCCGACGACACGGCCGTCGATCATCGCCGACGGAGCGGTGGCGCACAGGCCGAGGCAGTACACCGGCTCCAGCGTCACGGCGCCGTTCGCCGTGGTGTCGCCGAAGCCGACGCCCAGCCGCGTCTCGGCGCGCGCCGCCAGCGCGTCACTGCCCGCGGCTTGGCAAGCCTCGGCGCGGCACAGCTTCAGCACATGACGGCCGCGCGGCTGCCGGTGGAAGTCCGGATAGAAGGTGACGACGCCGTGCACCTCGGCGCGCGACAGGTTCAGCGCCTGCGCGATCATCGGCTCGGCGGCTTCCGGGACGTGGCCGAACGTCTCCTGCATCGCATGCAGAATCGGCAGCGTGGCGCCGTCCAGGTGTTTCAGGGACGCGATGATCTCGGCGGCGCGCTCAAGGCTCCAGGCTTCGGTGTGCATCGGCTCTCGTTCGGCAAGAAAAACTTGGGCTTCATGAAAATAAGAATTATTCGAAAGATCAATAAAGCTGTCCAATGCTGCGATACGGAAAAGACAACGTCCAGTCAGCTTGTCACCGTCTGGAACCGGATCAGGTCTCCAGCGTCGGCGCCACGTCGCGCGCGACCTGCATCAGCGCGGCGACCAGTGGCGTGTAGGGCTCGCGCGGCGGCACGACGAGGCCGATGCTGTAGGACACCATCGGATCGACGATCGGGATGGTGCGGACCTCGTCGCCGAGGCCCAGCGTCTCGGCCAGCTTGGCCGGCATCACGCTAGCCCAGCGTCCGGTCTTGACGTGCGTGTAAAGCACGATGATCGAGTTCGAGGTCAGCGTCGGCTGCGCCGCGGTGCCGGCGGCGCGGAGAGCGCGGTCGATAATGCGGCGGTTCTGCATGTTGGGCGTCAGCAGGCACAGCGGCACCTGGCCGACTTCGCGCCAGGTCACCTGATCGCGATCGCCGTAAAGCCCGTCCGGCGACGTCACCAGCCGATAGCTCTCCTGATACAGCGGGATGCTACGGACTTTGCCGACCGGCTCGTTCTCGATGTAGGTCAGCCCGGCGTCGACCTCGAGGTTTTCCAGCAGCCCCAGCACTTCCGACGAGGTGCAGGATACGATCTGAAACCGAACCTCCGGATGCCGCGCCCGGAACGGCGTGGTCAGCGACGCCACCATGCCGAGCACCGTCGGGATCGCGGCGATGCGCAGTTCGCCGGTCAAGCCGGCCTTCATGGTGTTGATGTCCTGGCGCATCGCCCGGGAGTCGCCGACGATGCGGCGGGCCCACTCCAGCGTCCGCTCACCTTCCGGCGTGAAGCCGAGAAACCGCGAGCCCCGCTGGACCAGCATGACGCCGAGGATCTCCTCGAGCTGCTTGATGCTGTTCGACATCGTCGGCTGGGTCACGCCGCAGGCCTCGGCGGCCCGGCCAAAGTGCCGCTCCTTGGCGAGCGCCAGCAGCAGCTCGAGCTTCTCGATCACACCGGCCTCGGGGATTTGTCAGGCATTCCCGAGTGTTGCCCGATCGGGCTGGGTTCGGCAAGGCGATCGCCGCGGCCCCGGCGCCCGACATAATAAACCCCGCCTCCCGTTTTGCGGCGCGGGAAGCGGGGCGAGTCAGGGGAGAGACGAACACCGGCACCGGCAGACTAAACAGGCCGATGCGGGGCCTCGTCAGTGCTGAAGGCTAGCCGGTGGGCGGGGGAGGGGATTGCGGTGGATCAAACCCGTGCGTTGGCGGCGGAGGGTGGTCCCATGACTCCGTCATGGCCGGGCTTGTCCCGGCCATCCACGTTCTTCGTGCGACTCCCGCCGCAAGACGTGGATGCCCGGCACAGGGCCGGGCATGACGAGGAGACGTTAGAGCCCATTTGATTGGCGGAGTTTCCGGCCAGGCTTTCAGGATGAGGGAGCAGTGCTCTTGGAAAGGTCGCGCCGCTTCAACTAAGCGTTCGCCCCCCGCCGCGTGTAGCAATGAAACCCGCCGTAGATCCCCGACCGATCTCGCTCGAAGCCGATGGCGCTGCGGGCTTGGTCGCGGTGCCAGGTTTGTTGCAGCGGCTTGAGCGGCTCGGTGTCGAGTGGCGACTCGGCGCCGGCGGTGCGGAAGATAACGCGGACCTGGTCCTTGCCGGCGCGGTCGATGGCGTCCCACAGGGCGCGGATTTCGTCGGGGGCCATCCAGTCCTGCGAATCCAGTAGGACCACGGCGTCGATCTGGCGCGCCGGCAGGCTCTCCAGGAACACCCGCATGTTCTGATGCACCGGCAGCACCAATCCGGCGGCGCTGCGCATCCGCTCGTAGTGGCGGCGCTGCAGATACAGCGGCAGGCATTCGTCGCCGGGGCCCGGGTAGCTGCGGCTCAGTGCCTGCCAGGCGAAGTAATTAGTCTGGTTCGGGTAGTGATCGATCAGCCGGAGCAGGCGCTGATGCAGCACTTCGTTGAGCGGCTGGTCGCCGCCGAGCAGGTCGCGCTGCTGCGGCGGGATGCCGAGGCTGAACAGCAGCGCCGGCGTTTGCGTCAGAAGTCGCGCGAAGCGCGAGTGGAACATCCGGTCCAGCCGCTGCAGCGCGGCCTCGCGCTCGGGCGAGCCCGGCGCGGCTTTCAGCAGCGCGTCGAGGTCGATCTTGCCGATCCGCGCCAAGAGATGCGCGAAGCCGATGAAGTGGCCGAGCGCGCCGTGGCGATAGAAGCCGCTGGTGAAGTAGCGATAGCGGGCGCGGCCGCGGAAGTCGCGTTCGTCCCAGAACTCGCGAGCTTCGCGATCGAGCTGCGGCCGCAGCTTGTGCTTGTACAGCTCGGCGTTGGCGGCGGAGGTGCCTTCGCCGAAGAAGCGCCAGAACTGTTCGTAGTCCGGCAACGCCCGCAGGCCAGCGAGCTTGAGCTTGAGCAGCCCGAGGTGCGCTTCGTTGAGATCGATCGCGAACACCTGCGCCGGCTTGGCGGTGAGGTAGGACAGCGCGTTGCAGCCGCCCGAGGAGATCGTTACGATCGTCGCGCCGACCGGTAGTTGCAGTGCAGCGAGGTCCGCCTCGGGATCTTCCCAGATCTGGGTATAGACCAGCCGACGAAACCAGATCGAAAACAGGTGGTCCCAGATCGTCGACTCACTGCGATCCTTGCTGTTGCGGACGGCGTCCGCGATCAGTTGCTGCGTATTCATCTAATCCTCGAATCGGCAATCGATCGAAAGTAGCCGCGGCACACTGCAGTTTTGCGACAGTTCCCCCAGTGTTGATGGGCTGTTTGTCATATCTCTGTCGTCCGAAAGTAGGATGGATGACGTCTGTACGAATCCGAGGGCGCTGACCGTGACGACGCTGACCCGCTCCGAACTCCCGCCGCAGTCCTGGCCGGTCGACGCGACCGCACGGATGAACCGGATGTATCGCTATCAGCGACACATCTACGATGCGACGCGTCGTTACTACCTGCTCGGTCGCGACAGGCTCATCAACGAACTACGCCCCGCGGCCGGCGAGACCGTGCTCGAGGTCGGATGCGGCACCGGCCGCAATCTGATCCAGGCGGCGAGCCGCTATCGCGAGGCGCGGTTCTACGGCTTCGATGTTTCCACCGAGATGCTGACGTCGGCGATCAGCGGCGTCGCGCGGGCCGGGCTCAGCGGCTCGGTCAAGGTCGCGCATGGTGATGCCACCGCCTTCACCGGCCAGGCGGTGTTCGGCCAGAAGCTGGCCTTCGACCATGTGATGATCTCATACAGCCTGTCGATGATCCCAGATTGGACCGCGGTGATCGACCGGGCGATCGCCAGTCTGGCGCCGGGCGGCAAGCTGCACATCGTCGATTTCGGTGATCAGCGCGGGCTGCCGAAAACCGCGCGGACGCTGCTGCGGCGCTGGCTGACGCTGTTCGACGTCACGCCGCGCGACGATCTCGAAGACGTGCTGATCCACGCCGCGACCCGGAACGGTGCCGGTCTGCGCTTCGACCGGCCGTTCCGTGGCTACGCCCAGTATGCGGTACTGACCATGCCGGGGCGGCCACCCGCCGCCTGACGTTGAGGCCCACCGGGCCGCCCGAAAGTCGGCTCCCGCCGGCTCCGAAACCCCGCGCCCGACCATTGCGCGCCCGGCGGGGGTGTGCTTCCTGTCCGCCGTCAACGGTGCCTCCGCGAGGAGGTGAAACGGGAATGCGGTGCGAGACGATGTCTCCATGCCGCAGCTGCCCCCGCAACTGTAAGCGGCCTCATCCGCGATCCTGCGGCGCGATCTCTTCGGACGCGCCCGCGCCACTGGACGGCGTCGTCCGGGAAGGCGGATCGCGGCAGACCGTGAGCCAGGAGACCGGCCGCTGACGAGGGTCAACTCGTTCGACGGTGGGTCGAGAGGTTCGCGATGGATTTCATTCCGGTTTCCCTGACGAGCAGCGCGCAGTGACGCGCAATGGTCCGAGCGCGCGCGGCGCGACGGTGACGTTCGCACTGGCGCTGCTGGTCGCGCTGCTGGCGATCGCCTCGCTCGGCGTCGGGCCGGTGCGGCTGTCGCCGCTGACGGTGGTCCAAGCGCTGGTCGGTTACGGCGACGAGATTCAGCAAATCATCGTGCAACAGATTCGGTTGCCGCGCGCCATCCTGGCGGTGGCGATCGGCGGCATTCTGGGCCTGTCGGGTGCCGCGCTGCAGGGACTGCTGCGCAATCCGCTGGCGTCGCCGTCGCTGTTCGGCGCGCCGCAGTCGGCGGCGTTCGGCGCGGTGTTGATGATCGCGCTCGGCTTCGCCGACGTACGGTCCTACGCGCTGCCGGTCGCGGGGATCGCCATGGCATTCGTCTCGGTGTTCGCGCTGCTCGCGGTGGCCGGTCGCAATGCTAGCCTGCTGCTGCTGATCCTCGCCGGCCTCGCCATCTCGAGCCTCGCCGGCGCCGCCACCGCGCTGGTGATGAACCTGTCGCACAATCCGTTCGCCACCCTGGAGATCGCGTTCTGGCTGCTCGGCTCGCTGGAGGATCGCAGCTTCCGCCATGTCGCTCTTGCGCTGCCGTTCATTGCCGCGGGCGCGGTGCTGTTGTTCAGCCAGCGCGCTGCCTTCCGTGCGCTCAGTCTCGGCGAAGAGACCGCGCAAAGCCTCGGCGTCGACGTCGCCCGGCTGCGGCTGATCGTGATCATCGGCACCGCGCTCGGCGTCGGGGGCGCCGTGTCGGTGTCGGGCACGATCGGCTTCATCGGCCTGGTCGCGCCGCATCTGGTGCGGCCGCTGATCGGCCACGATCCGGCGCGCGTGCTGCTGCCGAGCGCGCTGGCCGGTGCGGCGTTGTTGCTCGCGGCCGACATTGCGGTGCGGCTGATCCCGTCGACCACCGACATCAAGGTCGGTGTGCTCACCTCGATCATCGGTGTGCCGTTCTTCTTGTATCTGATCGTGCGCGAACGGCGCGCGCTTGGTGGAGGCGTCGCATGAGCGATGCCTTGCTGAGCGCCGCGCATCTGAGTGTTGCCCTGTCGGGCAGGCCGGTGCTGCATGATTTATCGCTGTCGCTGCGCCGAGGCCATCTGGTGGCGCTGGTCGGCCCGAACGGCGCCGGTAAGACGACGCTGCTGCGCGCGCTCGCCGGACTGATCGAGGCGCAAGGCGAAATTGGCATCGGCGGTGATTTGCTGTCGGCGCTGCCGCTTCGCGAGCGCGCGCGGCGCTTCGGCTATCTGCCGCAGGGCCACCTGGTGCATTGGCCGCTGCCGGTGCGCGACGTCGTGGCGCTCGGGCGCTTTCCTCACGGAGCTACCGATCCGGCCTGGCTGTCGCCGCGCGACGCCGAGGCGGTGGCACGCGCGATGGCCGCGACCGAGCTCGAGCCGTTCGCCGATCGGCCCGCCACCGAACTCTCCGGCGGCGAACGCAGCCGCGTTGCGCTGGCGCGCGTGTTGGCGGTGGAAGCCCCGGTTTTGCTCGCCGACGAGCCGACCGCGTCGCTCGATCCGCGCTATCAGCTCGACGTGATGCAGACGCTGCGCCGCGCCGCCGATGCCGGCACGTTGGTGATCGTCGTCACCCACGACCTCGGCCTCGCGGCGCGTTTCGCCGACACCGTCCTGGTGATGGCCGACGGCCGCCTCGCGGCGCAGGGCACGCCGGCGCAGGCGCTGTCCGACGAGGTGATGCGGCGGGTCTTCCGGGTGACGACCTATCGGGCGAACTATCAAGACTCGGGCGTCATCCTGCCGTGGTCGGGAGTCTAGGCGATGCGGCGCGTCCTCGTCGCGATCGTCGTTGCTACGCTGAGCCTGGTGTCTCGTGCCGACGCGGCGCCGTTGCCGCGCTTGGTTTCGATCAACGTCTGTGCCGATCAGCTGTTGCTGACACTGGCTGATCCGGAGCAGATCCTTGGCGTCAGCCCGTACGCGTACGATCCGCGGCGCTCCTATCTGTCGGAGCAGGCCAAGGCCTTCCGCCGAATGTCGGGAGAGGCCGAGGACGTGATGGTGCTGAAGCCGGACTTCGTTGTCTCCACACGCTACACCCGTCGTGCGACCCGCGAACTGCTCAAGCAGCAAGGATTTCGCGTGATCGAGCTCGACGCCGTGCAGACGCTCGACGCCGTCAAGGCACAGATCCTCAAGATCGGCGAACTGGTCGGCCACCCTGATCGCGCCGTGGCGGCGAATGCCCGCATCGATGCGGCGGTGGCGCGCGCCAAGGCGGCAGCCTTGAAGACGCCGCTCCGCGTGCTACCACTGGAGCGGCGCGGCTGGGTGTCGGGCGGCGACAGCCTGCTCAGCTCGCTGCTCACTACTGTCGGACTGACAAACGCCGCCGGCAGCATCGGCATCCAGCGTGGCGGCTTTGCGTCTCTCGAAGCCGTGGTGGCGTCGCACGCCGACTATCTGCTGATGTCCGAAGATGGCGAGTTCGCCGAAGACCAAGGCCGCGCCTTCGTGCTGCATCCGGCGCTGGAGAAGCTGTACCCGCCGTCGAAGCGCATCACAATTCCCGAGCGCCTGACGGTCTGCGGCGGGCCGTCACTGGCCGATGCGCTGGATTTGCTGACGGAGCAGATTTCGCGGATCGAGCGATCAGCGAACTGACATGCACTGACGAAGTTGGTCACAACGCACCTCTCCACCGTCATGGCCGGCCTTGTGCCGGCCATCCACGCCTTCGGACGCGGACACGATGAAAGACGTGGATGGCCGGGACGAGCCCGGCCATGACGAAGTAAGGAGACGAACTACGCCGCGCTCTGAGCCGTGCTGCGGCGCTCCTTCGCGATCGCGATTAGTCCCTCGACATCCAGATGCGCCTCGACATGATCGGCCAGTGCGTCGAGCGCCTGCTCGATCTGGGACTCGTAGGCGAGTTGCGAGGCGATGCCGAGGCCGGCGAGCCAGGCCTTGCGGAAAACGTCGTTGGTGAAAAGGCCGTGCAGATAGGTGCCTTGCACGCGGCCGTCCGCCGAGATTGCGCCGTCGGGGCGATCGCCGATCGTCACCACCGGCCGCGCGCAATCGGCGCCTGAACTCCGGCCGAGATGAATTTCGTAGCCATCGACCGGAGCGCCGGTGGCGCAATGCGTGCCGTGGACCAGCGTGGTCGATTTGTCGCCCTGCATCGTCGTGGTGATATCGAGCAGTCCAAGTCCCGCGACACTTCCGGCGGGGCCGTCGATGCCGTCTGGATCGTCGATGACGCGGCCGAGCATCTGATAGCCGCCGCACAGGCCGAGCAGATGTCCGCCGCGGCGGACATGGGCGGCGATGTCGATGTCCCAGCCCCCGGCGCGCAGGAAGGCCAAATCGCCGAGCGTCGATTTGCTGCCCGGGATGATCACCACGTCGGCGGTCGCCGGGATCGGCGTGCCCGGCGGCACGAAGATCAGCCTGACGCCCGGCTCCATGCCGAGCGGGTCGAGATCGTCGAAATTGGCGATGCGCGCCAGCATCGGGACGGCGATCACCTTCGTCGCCGCGCTGCTCCGGGCGCGGTCGAGATCGACGGCGTCCTCGGCCGGCAGCATCGCAGCCTGCGGCAGCCACGGCAGCACGCCGAGCGAGCGCCAGCCGGTGCGCTCGCTGATCGCGGTGAGTCCGGCATCGAACAGCCGGACGTCGCCGCGGAATTTGTTGATGACGAAGCCGTGGATCATCGCGCGCTCGTCCGGCTCGAGCACCTGATGGGTGCCGACCAGGCTGGCAATGACGCCGCCGCGGTCGATGTCACCGGCGATCACCACCGGGATATGGGCCGCGAGCGCGAACCCCATATTGGCGATGTCGCCCTGGCGCAGATTGATCTCCGCCGGCGAGCCGGCGCCTTCGATCACCATGATGTCGGCGTCGCGGGCAAGGCGTGCAAAGCTGTCGAGCACGGGCGGCAGCAGTGCGGCTTTCTTGTCGAGGAAGTTGGTCGCGCCGAGCCGGCCGAAGCGCTTGCCCTGGACGATGACCTGCGCTCCGGTTTCGGTCTCCGGCTTCAGCAGCACCGGGTTCATGTGCACGCTCGGCGGCAGCCTGGCGGCGCGCGCCTGCACCGCCTGGGCGCGGCCGATCTCGCCGCCGTCGGCGGTGACGGCGGCGTTGTTGGACATGTTCTGCGGTTTGAACGGCGCGACTTTCAGCCCGCGGCGGACCAGCGCGCGGCACAGGCCCGCGACCAACGTCGACTTGCCGGCGTTGGAGCCAGTCGCCTGGATCATCAGCGCCGGCGTGACGCTCATGTCGGTCCGCGCTTGAGCCACAGCGGCAGACCGGCGGCGACGAACACCACTTGCCGGGCGCCGGCGGCCAGCGTCTGGTTGAGTCGGCCCTGGGCGTCGCGGAAGGCGCGGCCGAGCGGCGTCTCCGGCACGAGGCCGAGGCCGACTTCGTTCGACACCAGCACGATCGGCCCGGCGGCGACGCCGAGGAAGCGCACCAGCCGCTGCGCCTCGATCTCCGGATCGCGGCCGGCTTCCATCAGGTTGNACAGCCACAGCGTCAGGCAATCGACCAGCACGGCGCGGCCGCGGCCGGAGACGCGGGTCAGCGCATCGACCAGCGCCAGTGGTTCTTCGATGGTGGTCCAGGCCGGATCGCGGCGACTGCGGTGATGGGCGATTCGCGCTGCCATCTCGTCATCGCCGGCGGCCGCGGTGGCGACGTAGAATCGTTGCAGACGGCTGTCGATGACCAGCCGCTCGGCGAATTGCGATTTGCCGGAACGCGCCCCGCCCAGCACCAGCGTCGAGACAAGTGTCGTCATGTCGCGCCGCGCAAAAGCGTGCCAGCCACCGCTCGTCCTTGTGTCGCCAGAGAGAATCTGTAGCGACGCTACCGGCGCCGCCGAGCCCGGTCAATCGCGCGGAAGTCGCCTTGACCTACGCGGGCGCATTTGCGTCATTGCGGCCAGCAGAATGGAGATAGCAATGGCGACCGACACGCGCGTGGCTTGGCAGACCCCGGAAATTACGCCCGTCCCGGCGGCGCAGGAGGATGCGCTGCGCGCCATGATCGACGGCAAGGCGAAGCCGCTCGGCTCGCTCGGCCAGATCGAGGTTTTGGCGGTGCAACTGGGCCTGATGCGCCACCCCGAGCCGCCGCGCGCCGAAAATGCGGTACTGATGGTTTTCGCCGGCGATCACGGCCTGACCGAAGAGGGCGTGTCGCAGTTTCCGTCCGCCGTCACCGTCGCGATGGTGATGACCTATCTGGCCGGCAAGGCGTGCGCCAACGCGTTTGCGGCCGCGACCCATATGGATGTCCGCGTCATCGACGCCGGCGTCGCGGCCGACCTGCCCAAGCATCCCGATCTGATCGACGCCAAGGTTCGCAAGGGTACCGCCAATGCGGCGCGCCAGCCGGCGATGACTCTCGAAGACGCCGCCTTGGCGCTCAGCCGCGGCATGGAGCTGGCGGTCGCCGAGATCCACCACGGCGCCGACGTCATCGCGCTCGGCGAGATGGGCATCGGCAACACGTCCGCAGCCTCGCTGATCGTCCATCGTCTCGCGCCGGCGCCGCTCGACCAGAGCATCGGCATCGGCGCCGGACAGGATGCCGAGGGCATGTCGAAGAAGCGCGCCGCGATCGAAAAGGCGGCCGCGCGCAGCGCCGCCACTGCGCCGCTCGACGTGCTTGCCGAGTTCGGCGGCTTCGAGATCGCCATGATGGCTGGCGCCGTGCTCGGTGCCGCGTCGCGGCGCCGCCCGGTGATCGTCGATGGCTTCATCGCCACGGCGGCGGCGCTGGTTGCGGTGCGGCTGTGTCCGGCAGCGCGCGACTATTGCGTGTTCGCGCATCGCTCGGCCGAACGCGGCCATGATCTGGCGCTCCAGGCCATGCAGGCGACGCCGTTGCTCGACCTGCAGCTGCGACTCGGCGAAGGCACGGGCGCGATCCTGGCTGTGCCACTGCTACGCGCCGCGGCACGCCTCGTCACCGACGTCGCCAGCCTGGACGACGTTCTGCAGGGCCGCTTGTAGCTACGTGCGTTGCCGCACCAATGCGGTTTGCTGTTCGTTAAGTACGCGGGCGACGGAGCGCACTTGCGGCCGTTGTCCCGTAAAATTTGCAAGAAATGGTCACAATCCGACTTCAAATTCCGGCCCGTTCCGATTGTGGAGGACCGGACCATGCTTAAGTCTCTCGTTCGTCTCGCCCTTGGCCTGTCGGTTGCGGCGTTCGCGCTCGCCGGCCCGGCTTCTGCCAATAACGACCGCGATCAGCGCGTCAGCCAGGCGCCATCATCCGGCTGCAGCTCCTACGAAAAAGCCGACGACGGCACGTGGCGGCAAATCCCCTGCGTCACCGCAGGTAGCACGCTCCCAGCCCGGCCGAGGCCGAGCGACAGCTCTCAGGCGAGCAACTAATACAAGTACGGCCTCATGGTGAGGAGCCGCGAAGCGGCGTCTCGAACCATGGGCTGCAAGGTGCTCTTGTCCATCCTTCGAGACGCCTCGCCGCCGCTCTGCGAGCAGCGCCGAGGCTCCTCAGGATGAGGTCCGCGTATTTTGTTAGGCCAACTCGATCAGTTCAAACGCGTCTAACTGCGCTCACTCGACGCAGCCTTTGCATCGCGCCGCGGCTTCGGGCGGATCAGCAGCGGAAAGCCCGAGAAGTACGTATCAGACGAAATCAGCTCCGGGATGCCCAGCATCGCCGACAGCGTGCGCGGGCCGGTGCGCAGCTCGGCATCGCGCCGCTGGGGCTGCGCCGTGGCTGCCCCATTCGTGGGCGCAGCTGGACGCGCCGTAGATTGGCCGACGCTGGCCGCGGTCGTGGCCGGCTGCGGGCCGGCCTCGGTGCCGCCGTTGCGCTCCAGGATAGCGGTCACCCGCAGCGCCGTGCCGAACGGCGCATCGACCCGCACGGCCGGAAAGCCGCCGCGCGCGCCGCGATTGTCCTGCGTCCCGATGATCTCGGCGCCGGCGAAGCCGCCACGCGTCAGCTCCGCGACAGCCGCTTCGGCTGAACCCTGATTTGGAAAAACACGAATGATCTGCGCCATAATTGTTCCTGCCACCTTTCAAATTCGGCAGCAACAACGAAGCGTGGACCCAGATCGTTCCGGACCGTGCGGATTAGTGGCACGGCTCCAGCGAGCAGCGGCCGCAGCCGCCGGCGCCATCGCACATCGGCACCGGGTCGCTGCCGCCCTTGGCCGGCTTAGCGATCAGCGACAATTGCTGATCGAGCTTGGTCGAAGCGCAGGCCGGGCAGCTCGCCGTCTCCCCGGTCATCACCAGGGTCTCGAACTGATGGCCGCAGCTGGCACAGACATAACCGTAGATCGGCATCGCTTGATCTTTCGGAAGAATGACGACTTTGTCGGGTGCGGATAGCAAATCAGCGGCGCGCCGGGCAATCGGCGCCGTCTCAGACGAAGGGAGGGGGCGATGCAGCCCAGTGATGCGTGCGTGGTGATGGTGACGGCGCCGAGCCAGGACGAGGCCGAGCGGCTGGCGAAGGCCGTGCTCGAAGCCCGACTCGCCGCCTGCGTCCAACTGCAGGCAATCACCAGCCACTATTGGTGGGACGGCAAGATCACCAGCGACGCTGAGCAACTGATGCTGTTCAAGACCGTAGCAGCCAAGTTCGAACCGCTCCGCGATCTGATCATCTCACTGCACAGCTACGACACGCCGGAAATTCTCCAGCTTCCGGTCATCGGTGGGGCCGACAAGTATCTGGCCTGGATGGCGCGCGAGACGGCAGGCTAGCTTCTTGCAGCGGGCAGCCAAAGCGGCGCCGCGTCAGCCTCGCTGAGCGCCGATAGTAGTCGCTTGCGGGTTACGCGGCGCGGCCAGCGCAGCAGATGGCTGCGGCACTGCGTACAGTCGCTGGCGCCGAAGCCGTCGATTGGCGCCGAGAGGAAGCCGAGCCGGCGCACGCAGTCACATTCATGGCCGCCGGCCAGCGCCCACGCACCCAGCACCATGCCCTGCGTCGTGAGCTGATCGATGTGCCAGCGGATGGTCTTGTCGGTCCGAAAGTGGCGCGTCAGCCGCGCCCGCAATCCGCCGGGCCCGTAAGCCGATCCGCAATACAGATACCGGCCTGCCGGAAGCCGCGACGGCGCTGTACTGCCGAGCCGAATGGCCAGCGGCGCCGGCAGTGACACGACCAGCACATAAGCGCCGGCCGCGTCCGGACATCGCGTTTGCAGAGGATGTTGCATCACTGAAGTCGTCGCGCCGTCGACCGGCAACGTCAATTCATCTCAGTGCTTGGTCGGCAACTTGCTGGTCAGCATCCGCTTCAGCTTGGCGCGGGCGTGGATCTCGCTGGCCGACTGCATCACCAGCCCGCGCGGGTCGCCGCTGAGTTCGGCTGCCTGGGCCCATTCGGCGGCGGCGAGATACTCCAATTCATCCGGTGACAGATTGCCGAACGGAGCTGCGTCGCAGGCTTTCATGGCGTGTCCCCCGTGCAGGGCCGCCGGTGCGTGGCGGCTTTAGGTAGCAGATGCACCAGCTATTGTCTGTGATGGTCGCCTTCTGCGCGCTTGGTCATATGGAAGGCTTTGAACGAGCCGGGCGGGGACATCATTTTCCTGCCCGGATTATCGTTGGTCGGGCGGGCGTCTCGCAGAAAGAACGCGAATTCCGTTTCATATTCACTTCCGAACACGTCGCCATATCTGACACGTCCAAGAATGTAGAAGGACGCCTTTCCTTCGGGTGGCATCGATTCTCTAGCATGGACGGCAAAAGGATCTATTTCGCCACCGACGCTCTGGCCTCGGAGCGCTATCGTCTTCGCGTTTCCGCCTCCAAGTGCGGACCATCTCTTATAAGTGAGATCTTCCGGGATGCTAACGCCCCCCATTTCTTCGGTGGGCACAGCCTCACTCAAAGCTCCTATTTCAAAATAGCGGGCGGGAGTCTGTCCGCTATTGGAGCATTCGATTACGACCTTCACTCCCGAAGCGTCCCAAACGAATTCAGCGCTGCTAACGTGAACATAAGGACGAATCTGGTCTTCGCTGGATTCGCGAGAAATTTTCAAAGCGTCTTCGGCAGCACGAGCAGCGCGCGCCGCTGCATGAGCAGCCCGTCCGGTGAAGAACAGCGAGGCCAAAACAGCCACAAAGCCGGCCAGACCAAGCTTGCTCTGGAAAGCGGCCCACCAAGCCGCCTCTTCGGCAGCCTTCGACATACGCCGCTGTTCGCACAGGTCGGATTCATCATGACCCTTTGGACTATCGCAATGGGGATCGTAGGGGGTGGGTTCGGGCTTCTGCTGTTCGGCAACAGGTACGGGTTGCGCCTGCTGGGTCACTGGCGCTGGCGCAGCAGGATTAGGGGCGGGCTGCTTTGCTTGGGCACCTTGATCGGAGGTGCCGTTGTATGGCTGAGCGCGGCACTCACCGGCTAGCGGCAATCCCAAGACCGCCGCTATCAGGCATACTCTAATCGCAATGTAGTGCAGCCTATCGCAATAAGACATTGAATGGAAAACACTGCTGTGAAACCGCCGGCTGATCTTATTGGCGATTTTCCGTTCTGTCTCCGGTATTCCCATCGTGGTCAGGCGCTCAGCCAGATCGCGATACAAGTCCGAAGCCGAAGGCGTGGACATTGCGAAGCGCGGCGTCCTGCGCATCGCGATCATGCACGCGGAGTCGCAGGGACCGCAACAACAACGAACAACCCGCAACAACCGGTGCATGGCCGTGCGTAGGTCGGAGGCGTTGACGTGCCGGCCGCTGCACGCCACCTTGGCGAGGCTTATGCCCGTCCTGACAATCACCTTCCGTATCTGCCGGCTTTCATATGCGTGACTATCGCGCGCCGTGGTGGCTGCCCGGCGGTCATCTGCAGACCATCTGGCCGACGCTGTTCGCGCGGCCGCATCTGTCGGAAGCCTTGAAGCTCGATCGCGAGCGCTGGCACACGCCGGACGCGGATTTCATCGACGTCGATCATCTTCCCGGGCCGGACGGCGCGCCGTGGCTGGTGCTGTTTCACGGCCTCGAAGGCTCGTCGGCGAGCCGCTACGCCATCGCCTTTGCGAAAGGCGCACAGCGCCGCGGCTGGCGCTTCTCGCTGCCACACTTCCGCGGCTGCTCGGGCGAACTCAATCTGGCGCCACGGTCTTATCACTCGGGCGATTTTCACGAGGTCGGCTGGATGCTGGCGCGGATTCGCGAGCGGGCCGGCCGGCCAGTGCTGGCCGTCGGCGTATCGCTCGGCGGCAACGCGCTGCTGCGCTGGGCCGAAGAAGCCGGCGAGCAGGCTGCCTCGGTGGTATGCTCCGTGGCCGCCGTGTCGGCGCCGCTCGATCTGGTGGCGGCCGGTGCGGCGATCGATCACGGCATCAACCGCGTATTCTACACCCGGCACTTCCTGCGCACGATGATTCCCAATGCGCTGGCCAAATGGCGCCAGCATCCCGGCCTGTTCAACCGCGACAAGGTCGCGACCGCCAAGACGCTACGTGCCTTCGACGATGCCTTCACGGCGCCGCTGCATGGGTTCGAGAGCGTCGATGATTACTGGCGGCGCGCGTCGTCCAAGCCGCATCTCGCCGACATCCGCGTGCCGGCGCTGCTGCTCAACGCGCGCAACGATCCGTTCGTGCCGGCGTCGTCACTGCCGACGCCGCGCGAGGTCGGTCACAATGTGACACTTTGGCAACCGGAGCAAGGCGGCCATGTCGGCTTCGCCGTGCCGCCATGGCCGGGCCGCGTCGACGTCATGCCTGAGGCGGTGAGCAATTGGCTCGGCGCCGCGCTTTGACGATCACGCGCCGAGGTCGCGCAGTTCGAATTGCGCCAGGCATTTGAAGCGCGCGCCGGCCGCGTCCTGACGCAGCACCGCGATGTGATCGATCGCGATCTCGGTCAGCCCGGTCGCCGCGAACGCGCCTTGCAGCAGCGGTAGCACTTCGTTTTTACGCGCCGGCTCGAGCGATCCGGTCAGCGTCATATGAAAGCGGAATTCGTCGAGCACGTAGGGATAGCCGAAGCGCTCGAGATAGTCGCGCTGCAGCTCCGACAGCCGCTCCGGCTTGCGCCGGGCCCGGTCCGCTTCGGTGGACGGCGCGCGAAGCTTTCGAAATCGCGCACGCAATCGGCAGCCAGCGCTTGCAGCGCGTCCGAAGGCTGCGCCGAAACGAGTGCGATAAAACTGCCGATGCCCCGAACCCCCGGGCTTGATTTTGGGAACGCGGCGCGGAATTTCGGCGAAAGCGGCGCAGGCCCACAGAAGCTCGGCTTCGTTGGCTGCGGGCCCAGTGCGATCGGCGCTTTCAGCGTGGCGTGGAAGCCATAGCCGCGCGGATCACGGCTGATCTCGCGCCAATCCGATAACGCGCTGACGATCGTTTCATCGAACGGGACATCTTCGCCCGAATAGACGTCGTAGCCGAGCATAGCGGCGCCGAAGCGTGCCAGCGGGCTTTGCGGCGGCGGTAGAAAATAGATCGCGTAGCGGGGATAATTCGACATCGGCCAGGCTGCTGATGGCTACTCGGCGGCCACGGCTTCGCGCATGGTGCTCCGCGCGATGACGAAACGCTCCGGGTCGTCGAGATACACCAGTCGTCCTCCGGCAATCGCGGCGACCAGGCGCGGCCGCAGTGCGATGCGATCATCGACAATCAGGATATCGGCGCGTTTGCCCGGTGCCAAGACGCCGCGGTCGTCGAGACCGGCGGCGCGGGCCGGGCCGCTCGACACCAGCTTCCAGGCCCGCGGCAGCGGCAGAATGCCGTCGTGCGCCAGCCGGAACGGCGCCAGCAGCGGCGCCGGATAGTAGTAATCGGAGGCCAGCACCGAGCACAGGCCCTTGGCGATCATGTCGGCCGCCTTGGTCCAGCCGGTGTGGCTGCCGCCGCGCACCACATTGGGGGCGCCGAACACGATGAAGTCACCGGCCGCCGCGGCGTCGCGCGCGGTCTCCTCGGTGGTGGGGAATTCGGCGATGTGCACGCCGAGCGCGCGGAACGCCTGTCGCATCGCCGGCGTGTCGTCGTCGTGCGACAGCATTGGCAGGCCGGCCTCGCGCGCGCAAGCCGCGAGCCGCGCCACCGCGTGCGGCACCTCGTCGGCCCGCGCCGCCACGCGCTCGACCAGCCGGTCGAAGTCCTCAGAACTCAATCCGGTGCGCTCGACCATGCGGGTGCGTTTGTTGGGGCGTGTCAGGTCGCGCAGCGTCGAGTCCATATGATCGTTGAAGCCGAACAGGCCGATGCGGCGGTCGCCGATCCACTGCAGGATCTCGTCCACGGCATCGAGATTGAACGCCTCGTGGCGCAGATGGATGCGGGTATCGGCCGCGAGCTGCGGTCCGGTCAGTTCGATCGCATCCAGCAGGCGCCGGGCGTTGTCGGCGCTGCGCAGGCCCGGCTCCCACGACCACGTCACCGCATGGAAGATCGTGGTGATGCCGTTGCTCACCGCCTGCCGGTCGCTGTCGATCAGCGCGACGTCGATCGGAAAGTCGACGCCGGGGCGCGGCATCATCTGACGTTCGAAGGCGTCGCCGTGCAGATCGACGATCCCAGGCAGCACCAGCAGGCCGCGCGCGTCGATGTGGATCGCACCGTGGCCGCTACTCGTCCCGGTCGCCGTGATGGTGCTTCCAGCAGCCGACAGTGTCGCTTCCGAGAATTCGTCGCCGAGCAGCGCGCGTCCGCCTTCGATCAGGATGTCGTTCAAGTCGTCAACTCCCTGTCAGCCGCAGCGTGGCGCGGCTTCGCGCCGGCTTCGTATTTGTCGAGAAACGCCTCGACCGGCAGTTTGCGGAAATCCGGCAGCGCCAGCCGCAGCGCCTCGTGCTCCCAGTCCCACCAAGCCAGGTCGAGCAGCCTTCGGCGACGGCTCGAAAAGG
>NZ_BADD01000600.1 GCF_000333455.1 Rhodopseudomonas sp. B29 | reverse complement strand
CTTTTGCGGACACGCCGCCGCCGCGCGTTGACGGCAGCGCCGCGCGGCTGAGCTACGTCGGCCATGCCAGTTGGCTGATCCAGACCGGCGGGCTCAACATCCTGGTCGATCCGGTGTGGTCGCAGCGCGTGTCGCCGGTGTCGTTCGCCGGGCCCAAGCGCCACAACGATCCGGGCATCGCCTTCGAGAAGCTGCCGCCAATCGACGTCGTGTTGGTGTCGCACGGCCACTACGACCATCTCGATCTGGCGACTCTGTCGCGGCTGGTGGCGAAGTATGCGCCGCGGGTGATTACGCCGCTCGGCAACGATCTGACCATGGCCGGGCATGACAAGGCGATCCGCGCCCAAGCTTATGACTGGGGTGATCGTGTCGCGCTGAACGAGCGCGTCGCTGTCAATCTCGTGCCGACGCGGCATTGGACAGCACGTGGCGTGTTCGATCGCAATCGTGCGCTGTGGGCCAGCTTCGTGCTGGAGACGCCGGCCGGCAAGATCTATGTGGTGTGCGATTCCGGCTACGGCGAAGGCAAGCATTTCCGCCGCGTCGGCGATGCACACGGTCCGCTTGAGTTAGCAATCCTGCCGATCGGCGCCTACGAGCCGCGATGGTTCATGCAGGATCAGCACATGAACCCGGCCGATGCCGTCAAGGCGCTGGCGGATTGCGGCGCCAAGCGTGCGCTCGCTAATCACCACGGCACGTTCCAGCTCACCGACGAGGCGATCGACGCGCCCGAGCAGGCGCTGTACGCGGCGCTCGATGCCGCTTCAGTGCCGCGCGAACACTTCGGCGTGCTCAAGCCCGGGCAGGTGTTCGAGCTTCATGCTTGAATTTCAACGTCATTGCGAGGAGCGAAGCGACGAAG
>NZ_BADD01000601.1 GCF_000333455.1 Rhodopseudomonas sp. B29 | reverse complement strand
ACCCGCATCCCGCTGTGGCGCGACAAGCCGGAGAACATCCTCGGCGTGCTGCACGCCAAGGATCTGCTGCGCGCGCTCCGCGCCGCCGATGGCGATGCCAGCAAGATCGACATCACCAAGATCGTGCTGCCGCCGTGGTTCGTGCCGGAAATGCGGCTCGTGTCGGAACAGCTCAAGGCATTCCGCACCCGCAAGACGCACTTTGCGCTCGTGGTCGACGAATACGGCGAAGTCGAAGGCATGGTGACGCTCGAGGACATCCTCGAGGAGATCGTCGGCGATATCGCCGACGAGCACGATACGGTCGTCGCCGGCGTGCGCACGCAGCCCGACGGCTCGGTGGTGGTCGACGGCTCGGTGCCGATCCGCGATCTCAACCGCGCCATGGACTGGAATCTGCCGGACGAGGAGGCGACCACCATCGCCGGCCTGGTGATTCACGAGGCGCGGTCGATCCCCGACCGCGGCCAGAGCTTCACCTTCCACGGCTTCCGCTTCCGCGTCCTCCGCCGCGAGCGCAACCGCATCACCGCCTTGCGCATCGCGCCGCTCGGCGGTGCCGAAGTCGCGCAGATCGAGAAGGCCCGGGCGGGGAGCGCGGGGTAGAGTAAGCCACGAGTTAGTAGTACGCTCGTAGGGTGGGCAAAGTCGCGTAGCGACGTGCCCACGCAAGCGCACGCTTGAAGCGCGTGGGCTTCGCTTCGCTCAGCGCCACCCTACGCGCCGTGCGGCGTTGCTACGCCGCTTTCACCGCCGGCTCGAACTTCTTGGTCTCCTGATCGAGCACGAACAGATCGCCGGGGGCGACGCCGAAATAGGCGCCGTGGAGCTGGATCTTGCCGCGCTCGACCTGGATCTTGATGCAGGGGAAGGTCATCAGGTTTTCGAGGCTGCGTAGCACCGCGGCTTTTTCGATGCGCGTGATGAAGTCCTGCATGGTTTCGTGATCGCGCTGCTCGACGACTTCGCCCGGCTTGGCGAACATCGACATCCAGCGGCCGATGAAATCGCTCGGCGTCAGCGGCGCCGGCTTTTCGACGAAGGCGCGGATGCCGCCGCATTGGGCGTGGCCGAGCACCACGATGTGCTTCACCTTCAGCACCTGCACGGCGAATTCCAGCGCCGCCGAGACGCCGTGGGCGCCGCCGTCCGGTTCGTACACCGGCACCAGATTGGCGACGTTGCGGACCACGAACATTTCGCCGGGGCCGGCGTCGAAGATGACTTCGGGCGACACTCGCGAGTCGCAGCAGCCGATCAGCATGACCTCGGGCGATTGGCCGCGTTCGGAGAGTTCGCGGTAGCGCGATTGCTCGGTCGGCAGCCGCTGGGCACGGAACGCCCCATAGCCTTCGATCAGGGATGTCGGGAACGCGGGCATCGGACCTCCTGCGGCATTTGCCGGCTCGGCTAACCACAGCTGGACGCGGCCCACAACCCTTCCGGCGCGCGGGGTGAAGTGATATCGCCACGGACGTTTGGAGGGAGACCGCAGATGATCCGACCGCGCCGTACCATGTTGTTTATGCCGGGCTCCAACGCACGGGCGTTGGAAAAGGCCAAGCTTCTGCCGGCCGACGGGCTGATCCTGGATCTCGAAGACGCGGTGGCGCCCGACGCCAAGGCGCAGGCCCGCGACCAGATCGCCCAGGCGGTAGCCGGGCGCGGCTATGGTCCGCGCGAGGTGCTGGTGCGGATCAACGCGCTGGATTCGCCGTGGTGGCTCGACGATCTGGCGATGGCCGCCAAGGCCAAGCCGGATGGCGTGCTGGTGCCCAAAGTGTCCAACGTCGCCCAACTTGCCACCATTGCGGACCGGCTGGCTGCGCTCGGCGCCGATGCCAATCTGCGGGTCTGGATCATGCTGGAGACGGCCGCCGGCGTGCTGCACGCCGAGGAGCTGGCGTCCCAGCGAGCCGACGCCAAGATGCGGCTGGAAGGCTTTGTGTTCGGTCCCAACGACATCTCGCGCGAAACCGGCATCCGCATGCTGCCGGGCCGGCCCACCATGCTGCCGATGATCCTGCATTGCGTGCTCGCCGCCCGCGCCCACGGCCTCGCGGCGATGGACGGACCTTATGGCGACATCGCCAATGTCGACGGCTTCGCTGCCGAATGCGCTCAGGCGCGCGACCTCGGCTTCGACGGCAAAACGCTGATCCATCCCGGCCAGATCGAGGCCTGCAACGCCGCCTTCACGCCGCCGGCCGCCGAGATCGCGCAGGCGCGGGCGATTTTGGCCGCGTTCGAGCGCCCGGAAAACCACGGCCGCGGCGCCATCCAGCTCGACGGCCGAATGGTCGAACGCCTCCACGCCGAGATCGCCAAGAAGACGATCGCGATCGCGGATGCGATCGAGACGATGGGGCGGTGAGCCACTTTTTCCGATGGTGTGATGTGAAGCACTCGCCGCAAGCGCGGCCTGCTCCCTCGCCCCGCTCTTGCGGGGAGAGGGGTGGGGTGAGGGGCGACGCGGGGGTACAGACCGAGTAGATTCCTGACAGATCAGACCGGGGTGATTGTCGACAGTTCACACTGCATCGGAGGGAGGACCGCCGATGCCTTTTGTGGAGACCTGTCGGATGGAGCAGCGGGTTCGGATGCTGTCGGACCATGCGAGCGGCAATTGGAGCGTGTCGGATCTGTGCCGACGCTACGGGGTCAGTCGGGACACGTTCTACGCGTGGCGGCGGCGGCGCGACAGCGGAGCCGAGGACTGGTTCGTGGATCGCTCGCACGCTCCGCATCATTGCCCGCAGCGGACCGACGCCGCGGTTGTCGAGATGATCATCGATCTACGGCGGCGGTTTCCGCATATGGGTCCGCGCAAGCTTTTGGCGATCCTGCAGCGCCAGCATCCGGAGAGCGCGTGGCCTTCGGCCTCGACGATCGGCGAACTGTTGAAGCAGGCCGGGCTGATCGCGCCGGTCAGGCGGCGGCGGCCGGCGCTGGCTCAGCAGCGACCGTTTGCAGCGGTGATCGCACCGAACGACGAATGGGCGGCCGACTTCAAGGGCTGGTTTCGGACCAGCGACGGCACCCGGATCGATCCCTTGACGCTGACCGACGGTTTCAGCCGCTATCTGCTGGGCATCGCCATCGCGCCGCAAACCATCGAGGCGACGATGCCGCTGTTTCTCGAGGCCTTCCGCCGCCATGGCCTGCCGTCGGCGATCCGCTGCGACAACGGCTCGCCGTTCGGCTCGACCGGCGCCTGCGGGCTGACCCGGCTGTCGGCCTGGTGGCTCAAGCTCGGGATCGAACCGCATTTCGTGCACCCGGCCTCGCCGCAGGAGAACGGCCGTCACGAGCGGATGCATCGGACCCTGAAGGCCCAGACCTCGCGTCCGCCGGCCTCGACCGCGGTCGAGCAGCAATCCCGGTTCGATGCGTTCCGCGATCACTACAATCGGGAGCGCCCCCACGAGGCACTCGGCCAACGGCCGCCGGCGGAGCTCTACACCGTCTCGACGCGGCAAATGCCGGAGCGGATCGAGGATCCCTGGTACGACGCCGACCATCAGGTGCGGCGGGTCCGCGGCTCCGGCGAGATCATGTGGCACGGCGAGCGCATCTTCGTCAGCGAGGCGCTGATCGGCGAAGTCATCGGCATCGCCGAACTGGAGACCGGCGACCAGATCGTGCGGTTCTGCCACTACGACATCGGCCTGATCGATCGCCACCGCGTGTTCCGGCGCTTCGCTCCGCCCCGAGAGGGGCTGCGCTACGCACCGCAACACGCGGCCCCAGAACTGTCGACAATCATCCCGGTCCGAACTGTCGGGAATCATGCCGGTTGAACACGGGCACTGAGTCTCGGCCGCGTGGAAGCGCCCCCTCACCCGGCCCGCATCTGGCGATGCGATCCGACCTCTCCCCGCGCGCGGGGAGAGGTGAAAGAAATCACGCCCAGGCGCGCTCGGTCTTCAGCTTGGATTCGTAGCTGTCGATCGACGACTTCTTCTCGAGCGTCAGGCCGATGTCGTCGAGGCCGTTGATCAGGCAGTGCTTGCGGAACGGGTCGATCTCGAACTTGATCTTGCCGCCGTCGGGGCCGCGGATTTCCTGGGCCGGCAGGTCGATGGTCAGCGTCGCATTGGCGCCGCGCTCGGCGTCGTCGAACAGCTTGTCGAGATCTTCCTGCGACACGCGGATCGGCAGAATGCCGTTCTTGAAGCAGTTGTTGTAGAAGATGTCGCCGAACGACGTCGAAATCACGCAGCGGATGCCGAAATCGAGCAGCGCCCAGGGGGCGTGCTCGCGGCTCGAGCCGCAGCCGAAATTGTCGCCCGCCACCAGGATCTTGGCGCTGCGATAGGCCGGCTGGTTGAGAATGAAATCGCGGTTCTCGCTGCCGTCGTCGTTGTAGCGCTGTTCGGAGAACAGGCCCTTGCCGAGGCCGGTCCGCTTGATGGTCTTCAGGTACTGCTTCGGAATGATCATGTCGGTGTCGACATTGATGATCTTCAGCGGCGCCGCGACGCCTTCGAGCGTGGTGAACTTGTCCATGGCGATTTCCCAGATTGAGCCGCGTATTTAACCCGGCGCTTGGGGCGTTCCAAGGCGTTTATTACGCAGGTCCCCCTGCATGGACCTCATCGCGGTTTTCAGTCCCCCGCCTGCGCCTCGATCGCCTCCATGTCCTCGTCCGAGAGCCCGAAATGGTGGCCGATTTCGTGGATCAGGACGTGGCGGACGATGTCGCCGAGGCTGTCGTCGTGCTCGGCCCAGTAATCCAGGATCGGACGGCGATACAGCCAGATCATGTTGGGCATCGGGGCGATGTCCTGGCTCGATTGCTGCGGCAGGCTGATGCCCTGGAACAGGCCGAGCAGATCGAACTCACCCTGCGCGCCGACGGCGTCGAGCGCCTCGTCGGACGGGAAATCGTCGACACGGATGATCACGCCCTCGCACAGCTTGCGAAAGGTGTCCGGCAGCGCTGCGAAGACGTCGTGCGCCATCACCTCGATCTCGTCCAGCGACGGCGCCTTGGCGGCTATCCACATGGCGATGTTGTAGGGGATGGTCGCACGATCGGTAAAGGGCGCGCGGTTGACGTCGGCGCGGCGATCGGGTGAGTTGGCGGGCGAGGACAGGGGGCCGCGGACCACCGCGGATCGGCGATGACCAAGCGACAAGCGATCCTGCGGAGCGCGATGGCGAGCAGCCTGATGCTGCTGGCCGGACTGGCAACGACTCCGCAAGCCTCGGCGCAGACCCAGGCGCCGGCCGTGGCGCAGCCGCGGGCGACCGATCTGTCATCGCAGGAGCGCCGGCCGCCGCGGCGGCTGCGGATTTATCCGCGCAGCAATCCCGACGAGGTCAGCCCGCGCTTCAATCCGGGGCCGAACGCGGTGCGGGACTGCACGGCGACTTATGTTCAAGAGTATCGGCCGAGCGGAACCGTGATCGTGCCGCGCATGAGCTGCTACTGGCGCCGCGGCTGAGGTAGCTCAGCGCCTGCGGGCGAGTCCGATCAGGCCGGCGATCACCACGCCGAACGACAATCCATACACTAGCAGCGCCATCGCGACCTGCAGCGTGGGACTTGCCGTGCCGGGTGAAGCGCCCGGTCCCTGCGAGGCCGCTGCCGGCGCGATGACGAGTATCGCAGCGCAACAGCAAAACGCATGGCGGATCACCGCGATGAAACTTGCGCGCCGAGGGTGACGACGAAACGCGACATAGCTCATGAGTTTGCTCCAGAGGCGTGCGCCGAGGTGCAGCGGCGTACGCCGCAACTGATTAGTTGATAGCTACGTCCTGTAGCGGACCGAGTTTCACCACTCTGTTGTCCGCAGTCCGGAACCAAGCGGCACACTGCCGAATTGGATGTCCTCGGCGCGGGGCATTCACGCGGCATTCACGTCGTGCGCTCCAGCATCCGCTCATCACCATGGCGAACTACTTCAAATCGCCGGACGGTAGGATCTTCAACCAAGGAGTTGATCGATGAACATTCTCAAGGCCACGGGCCTCGCGGCGGTTGCCGGTCTGTTGCTGTTCGCAGCGCCCGGCCAGCGCGCCGAAGCCGCGTCGATGCAGAGCCCGGGCATCGCGGCGGCGGTGCAGCAAGGCGCGATCGCAGGCACCACGGAGGTGCATTGGCGTCGCGGTTGGCACCGTCATCATGGTTGGCATCGCCATCACGGCTGGCGCCGGCATCATGGCTGGCACCGCCGCCATTGGCATCGGCGGCACTGGCGCTGATCGCCGCACGAACGTGATCCAAGGGGCGCATGGCCGAGAGGCGATGCGCCCTTTTCGTTATGTGCGTAGTTGAGGAGCGGTGCTGCGATGCGGTGTCGCAGTGGCGTGCCGCGACGTTCATGACGCGTTCAGCCAATCGCTCCTAGCTTCGCTGCGGGAGCGACACCACCGTTGATAATCACCGTCATGCGCCGCTTTGGCGGAGCCGGGGGAGTGCTGATGACGCAAATTGCGAGTGACGTTCGTTCAGGATTTTCAAAGCGCGCGGTGCGATCGATCGGATCGCTGGCGCTGGTCGCAGCCGCCACGCTGGGCCTGTCGATCGCAGCGGCGCCGCGTGCGATGGCGCTGACGCCGGCAAGTCCCGCAGCGGCTCCGACGGCAGGCGCAGCCAAGGCCGACACCATTCAGGTGCAGCACCATTTTGGCGGCGGGCCCAAAGGTGGCGGTGGCGGTTTCCGCGGTGGCGCGCCCGCGTTTCACGGTGGCGGTGGCTTCCATGGCGGCGGCATGCGGGCCGCGCCGTCGTTTCATGGTGGTGGCTTCCGCGCCGGGCCGGCCTTCCACGGCGGTGGCATGAGGGTCGGCCACATCGGCCATGGCGGCGGCTTCTACCGCGGGGGTCTGCGCTACGCGCCGTCAGCGCGGTTCTACGGCGGACACGTCGGCTACGGGCCGCGCTTCTACGGTGTCCGGCACTACGGCTATCGCCATCACTGGCGGCCGCGCTACTATGGCTACTACGGACCGCGCTACTATCCGGCCTATGCGCCGGTGTATTACGGCTACTACCGGCCGCGCGTCTGCCGCATCGTTTACACATACTACGGCCCGCGCCGCATCTGCCACGTGCGCCACTGGCGGCACCATCACCGCCACTACTACCGCCCCTGGCGCCATCACCATCGGCACCACGTCCATCACCGGCATTATCGCTGGTGATCGGGTGAGCTGATCCAGATAGTAGGCTCAAACGAAACAGGCGCCGCGAGGGCGCCTGTTTTGTTTCAACCGATCTCTTCTCCGCGGTGGTCACCGCCGGACTTGATCCGGCGGTCCATCGTTCTTCGTAAGATGGATTCGCGGGCCTTCGCCGCGCCGAAGGGGCTCCGGCCCCGCAGGCGGGTCAAGCCCGCGAATGACGATGCAGTATGTCAGCGCCACTCCCGGATATCGACGAAGTGACCGGCGATCGCCGCTGCCGCTGCCATCGCGGGCGACACCAAATGGGTGCGGCCCTTGAAGCCCTGGCGGCCTTCGAAGTTGCGGTTCGAGGTCGAGGCACAGCGCTCTTCGGGCGCCAGCTTGTCGGGGTTCATGGCCAGACACATCGAGCAGCCCGGTTCACGCCACTCGAAGCCGGCCTTGATGAAGATCTTGTCCAGACCCTCGGCCTCGGCCTGCTCCTTCACCAGGCCGGAGCCCGGCACAATGATGGCGTTGACGTTGGCGTTGACGGTCTTGCCCTCGGCGACTTTCGCCGCGGCGCGCAGGTCTTCGATGCGGCCGTTGGTGCAGGAGCCGATGAACATGCGGTCGATCTTGATATCGGTGATCTTCGTCCCCGGCGTCAGGCCCATATAGTGCAGCGCGCGCTCCTTGGAGATGCGCTTGGCCTCATCGGCGATGTCGGCCGGGTTCGGTACCTTGCCGGTGATCGAGATGACGTCCTCAGGCGAGGTGCCCCAGGTCACGATCGGCGGCAGCGCGGCGGCATCCAGTTTGATCTCGTGGTCGAAATGCGCGCCGTCGTCGGAGCGCAGCGTCTCCCAGTAACGCATCGCCGCGTCCCACATCTCGCCCTTCGGTGCCATCGGGCGACCTTTCAGGAAGTCGTAGGCCTTCTGGTCGGGCGCGATCAGTCCGGCGCGGGCGCCGCCTTCGATCGACATGTTGCAGACCGTCATGCGGCCTTCCATCGACAGCGCCCGGATCGCGTCGCCGGCGTATTCCAGCACGTAGCCGGTGCCGCCCGCGGTGCCGATCTCGCCGATAATCGCCAGGATGATGTCCTTGGCGGTGACGCCGTCGGGCAGCTTGCCGTCGACGACGACGCGCATGTTCTTGGCTTTCTTCTGGATCAGCGTCTGCGTGGCCAGAACATGCTCGACCTCGGAGGTGCCGATGCCGTGCGCCAGCGCGCCGAATGCGCCGTGCGTCGAGGTGTGGCTGTCACCGCACACGATGGTGGTGCCGGGCAGCGTGAAACCCTGCTCCGGGCCGATGACGTGAACCACGCCCTGCCGCTTGTCGAACTCGTTGTAGTAGGTGACGCCGAAGTCGCGCGCGTTCTCGGCCAGCGCGGCGATCTGCTCGGCGCTTTCCGGATCGGGATTGGGCTTGCTGCGGTCGGTGGTCGGCACGTTGTGGTCGACCACGGCCAGCGTCTTCTCCGGCGAGTGGACCTTGCGGCCGGTGGTGCGCAGACCTTCGAAGGCCTGCGGCGAGGTCACTTCGTGCACCAAATGGCGATCGATGTAGAGCAGGCAGGTGCCGTCTTCGGCCTCGTGCACCAGATGGTCGTTCCAGATCTTGTCGTACAGCGTGGTCGGCTTGGTGGCGGACATGATGTCGGTCCTTCAGAAGGAACTTTGAATCGTCGAAGCGGAATTGTCGCAGTGAGAGCGTGATCGCGCGGCGCAAGGCGCGGCGCCGGATCAGCTAATCAGCGCAGCCGTGGTCAGCCGACCGAAGAACCGCCACGGCAGGCGGCTACGGTCGTCGAGAACGATGCCGAGAATGATCTCGGGCGCGCGGCAGTCTGGAAACATTCCATCCATATAGCGCGTCCGGCCGAAAAGGCGAGGTGCTGATTTGCGTGCGCCGCTCAGGCATGCGCCGCAACAAAAAAGCGCGACCCGAAGGCCGCGCTTTTAAAAACTCAGCGAAGAAACGCCGATTACTCGGCGGCGGTCGCCGTGGCGGCAGTCGGACGGTCCTGCTTCTTCTCGACGATGCGGGCCGATTTGCCGCGCAGATTGCGCAGGTAGTACAGCTTGGCGCGACGCACCTTGCCGCGGCGCACCAGCTTGATCGAGTCGATCATCGGGGAGAGCAGCGGGAACACGCGCTCGACGCCTTCGCCGTAGGAGATCTTGCGGACCGTGAAGCTCTCGTTGATGCCCGAGCCGGAGCGGCCGATGCAGACGCCCTCATAGGCCTGGACGCGCGACCGCTCGCCTTCGACGACCTTGACGTTGACGATCACGGTGTCGCCCGGTCCGAATTCCGGGATGGTTTTGCCCGCGGACAGCTTGTCGAACTGCTCTTTCTCGAGCGTCTGAATCAGGTTCATCGGTAATTCTCCATCGGCAGCGCGCCCGACCATCCCGGCGCGGGCTGCGCAAAGATCCATTGTCCTGCCATTGCACGGATTTGGCGGTGCTATACGGCAATCCTGGGGGTTTGTCACCCGTCCGTCTTGTTTTTTGGCGTTTTTTGCGATTCGGCCTTGGTCTGGGGCGGCCGCGCCGCCCACAAATCCGGCCGCCGCGCCTTCGTCAGGGCCTCGGCCTCGGCCTGGCGCCAGGCCGCGACCTTGGCGTGGTCGCCCGACAACAGGATCTCGGGGATCGGCCGGCCTTCGAAGCTCTGCGGCCTTGTATATTGCGGATATTCCAGCAATCCGGCCGAAAAACTCTCCTCGCTGGAGGATTCCAGCTTGCCCATCACGCCCGGCAGCAGCCGGACGCAGGCGTCGATCAGCGCCATCGCGGCGATCTCGCCGCCCGACAGCACGTAATCGCCGATCGAGACCTCTTCCAGGCTGCGGGCGTCGATCACCCGCTGGTCGATGCCCTCGAACCGGCCGCAAACGATCAGCGGCCCAGGGCCGGTCGCGAGTTCAACAACTCTCGATTGCGTCAGCGGCCGGCCGCGCGGGCTCATCACCAGCCGGGGGCCGGTCTGCTCCGGCACGGCGTCGATCGCCGCCGCCAGCACATCGGCCCGCAACACCATGCCGGGGCCCCCGCCCGCCGGCGTGTCGTCGAAGCTGCGATGGCGATCGGTAGCGGCGTCGCGGATGTCCCGCGCCTTCCAGCGCCCATAGCCCGGCCGCCAGCGCCCGCCCCGCCAGGCTGACGCCGAGCGGGCCGGGAAACATCTCCGGAAACAGGGTCAGGACAGTGGCGCGCCAAGTCATCGGACAGCCGTGTATCAAGTGAAGCGTCATGCGCGGGCTCGACCCGCGCATCCATCGTCTTCGCGAGAAGATGGATCGCCGGGTCGAGCCCGGCGATGACGAAAGAAAGTGTTGCAGCGTCCAGCCGCCCCGACCGAAGGTCGCTACGCCTCCGGATGGTTCGGCGTGTCGCCTTCGATTTCGTTCGGCGGCTCGATGACGACTTTGCCGGCGGCGAGGTCGACGGTCGGCACTACCGCGTTGGTGAACGGCAGCAGCCTCGTCGGCCCGCCATCCGGCGGCGCGATCTCGATGATGTCGCCGGCGCCGAAATTATGGATCGCCACGACCCGGCCGAACGCATCGCCCGCCGCCGTGACGGCAGCGAGCCCGATCAGATCGGCGTGGTAGTACTCGCCGTCATCGGTCGGCGGCAGACGGTCGCGCGGCACGTAAAGTTCGACGCCGTTGAGCCGTTCGGCCTCGTCCCGATTGGTGACGCCCTTCAGCGTCACCACCAGATGCGTATTGGCCTCGCGGGCGCTGGCGATCTCGAAGCTACGCGCGCCGTCCTTGGTGGTCAGCGGACCATAATCGGTCACGGCGAACGGATTTTCGGTGAAGCTCCACAGCCGCACCGCTCCGCGCACGCCGTGCGGCGCACCGATCCGGGCGACGCAGATCAGCCCGGATGCCATCGGCCCGGCTTACTTGGCTTCGGCGGCCTTGCGCTCCTTGCGCGGCACCGCCTTCTCGGGGTTGTTGCGGGCTTCGCGCTTCTTGACGCCGGCGGTGTCGAGGAAGCGGGCAACGCGGTCCGACGGCTGGGCGCCCTTGGCGAGCCAGTCCTTGACCTTGTCGAGATCGAGCTTGAGGCGGGCTTCGTTGTCCTTCGCCATCAGCGGATTGAAGTAGCCGAGCCGCTCGATGAAGCGGCCGTCGCGCGGGAAGCGCGAGTCGGCGACGACGACGTGATAGAACGGGCGCTTCTTGGTACCAGCGCGCGCGAGGCGGATGACGACGGACATTCAGGTCTCCTGGGTGGGGGTTCGTTGTTTGTGGATGTTGGTGAGCTGTTAGTTCGTCATTCCGGGGCGCGCGAAGCGCGAACCCGGAATCCCGAGCTGTTCTGTGAGAGCGATTCCGGGTTCGCGAGCTGCGCTCGCGCCCCGGAATGACAAAAGAGAGGTCATTGCGCGGCCGCTCATTTCTTCTTCCCGAACAGGCCGCCGAGGCCCGGCAAGGTCGGCTTGCCGGACAGGCCGGTGAGGCCGGGGAGATTGGGAAGGCCACCGCGCAGGGACGGCGGCAGGTCCTTGGGCAATTCGGGAAGACCGCCGGGCATGCCGCCTTCAGCTTTCATCTTCTCCTGCATCGCCTTGATCTCGTCCGGCGACGGCATGCCGCCGCCGAAGCCCATCGCCTGCGCCAGGCCGGCCATCGGGCCACCCTTGCCGCGGCTCACGGCCTTCATCATGTCGGCCATGTTCCGGTGCATTTTCAGCAGCTTGTTGACGTCCTCGACCTTCATGCCGGCGCCGGCGGCAATGCGCTTCTTGCGGCTGGCCTTGAGCACGTCGGGATTCTTGCGCTCCTCGCGGGTCATCGAGTCGATGATCGCGACCTGACGCTTGAGGATCTTGTCGTCGATGCCGGCGGCAGCGATCTGGTTCTTCATCTTGGAGATGCCCGGCATCATCCCCATCAGGCCGCCGATGCCGCCCATCTTCATCATCTGCTGCAGCTGATCGCGCATGTCCGACAGGTCGAACTTGCCCTTGCGCATTTTCTCGGCGACGGCCGCGGCCTTCTCGGCATCGAGCGTCGCGGCGGCCTTCTCGACCAGCGAGACGACGTCGCCCATGCCGAGGATGCGGCCGGCGATACGGCTCGGATGGAAATCCTCCAGCGCGTCGGTCTTTTCGCCGGTGCCCATCAGTTTGATCGGCTTGCCGGTGACGGCGCGCATCGACAGCGCGGCGCCGCCGCGGCCATCGCCGTCAATTCGGGTCAGCACGATGCCGGTGAGGCCGACGCGCTGATCGAAAGCGCGGGCGAGGTTGACGGCGTCCTGGCCGGTCAGCGAGTCCGCGACCAGCAGCACTTCATGCGGATCGGCGGCGGCTTTGATGTCCGCCGCCTCGCTCATCATCTCTTCGTCGAGCGTAGTGCGGCCGGCGGTGTCGAGCAGCACGACGTCGTAGCCGCCGAGCTTGCCGGCTTCCATCGCGCGGCGGGCGATATCCGGCGGCTTCTGGCCGGCGACGATCGGCAGCGTGTCGATCGACATGTCGCGGCCCAGCACCGCGAGCTGTTCCATGGCGGCCGGGCGATAGACGTCGAGCGAGGCCATGAGCACCTTGCGCTTGTCGCGCTCGGTCATGCGGCGCGCCAGCTTGGCGGTGGTGGTGGTCTTACCGGAACCCTGCAGGCCGACCATCATGATCGGCACGGGCGGCACGGCGTTGAGGTCGATCGACTGGCTGTCGGAGCCGAGCATGGCGATCAGCTCGTCATTGACGATCTTGACCACCATCTGGCCGGGCTTGACCGACTTGACCACGGTGGCGCCGACCGCCTGCTCGCGGACCCGCTCGGTAAACGAGCGCACAACTTCGAGCGCGACGTCGGCCTCGAGCAGCGCGCGGCGGATCTCGCGCATCGCCGTATCGACATCGGCCTCGCTGAGCGCACCGCGCCCGGTCAGCCGATCGAGAATGCCACCCAGCTTTTCCGACAGATTGTCGAACATCGGCCCAATTCCAGCGGCGGCCTTCCGGTGAAAGGCCTACAGAAGCAAACACTTATGGCGCCCGAGGGCGCATCGCGCTGTCGGACGTTGACCTCCGGCCTCCAGGGCCGGGCGGCGGATCGAAAGACGAGACTTTCGAGATTTCGGCCGCATCTAGACGCCGGAACGCCTCGAAGTCAAGAAATCCGGCCGTTACGGCGGCGCCGTGACTGCAACGCAGACGAAACGGCCCTATATTAGGGCGTCAATCGGGTTGAAGAGCATGAAACACGTCAGCTTGGCGGATGCGCGGGCCAACATCGCGGAACTGCT
>NZ_BADD01000602.1 GCF_000333455.1 Rhodopseudomonas sp. B29 | reverse complement strand
TGCCTCTTTCATCGCGTGCTTAATCGAATTGAGTTTGGTGCGGAGCGAACTGTCGACCATGCGGCTGCCGAGCTTGACCACGAGGCCGCCGATGATCGCCGGATCGACATGATGTTGAGGGTGACGTCCTTGCCGGTCACCGCCTTGAGCGCCGTCTTCAGCGCTTCGAGATTCTTGTCGCTGAGATTTTCCGCGACGGTGACGTCGGCGGTCGCCTCACCCTTGAACTTCGCGACCAGCGCGCGGTAGGCGCGGATCACATCGGCGACCGCGAACAGGCGCCGATTGGCAGCGAGCAGCTTCAGGAAGTTGGCGCTGATACCGGTGATGCCGGCCTTGTCGAGCACCGCCGACAGCGCCTTGGTCTGGGCCTCGGCACCGAACACCGGGCTGCGCACCAGGCGCATCAGCTCGGGGCTCTCTGCCAACATGGCACTGAACTTGTCCAGATCGGCCTTGACCGCATCGACGGATTTTTCATCGCGGGCCAGTTCAAACAACGCGGTCGCGTAACGACCCGATACTCCGGAAACCGACTGATCTTCAGATGCCACGAGCGCGCTCTTCGGTGGGTCAAATACCCAAGGGAAAAACCGTCGCCAAGATGCGGCGCCTGTCGATTTAAGCCCTTGGAATTCAAGCTGGACTTCGATTTTCTGCCGGCGCGATAACATGGCCGGCATGTGAAATCGCGGCTTTGCTAACATAGCGCGCGCGCAGGCGCAACAAAGACACAGCCGCCAATGACGCGTTGTCGCAAGTCATCGTCGCGCGACTTTTCCGTGACTCGGAACTGACCCTCATCATCGAAGTTGCGATCGTCGAAGTCGCGCCCTCCGGGATCGTCGTGTCGGGCGCGGCGACGCCGCACCGGCTCGATCGCGCTGATCGCAGACCCGACACGCAACGAATGCTTGGTGTTTATTTCGGGTCATAAATCCTTTAGTTTCTAAAGACTTAAGCCTAAAGTATTCGATCATAACCATAAGTATTAAGCAAATTTGCTACTCGTTCCTGGCGAATCTTCTTTGTTCCACTGGCACTATTCAAAGAATATTTCAGCCGGTAAACGTTCACCCCGTCGGCCCATTCTCGCCGCATAC
>NZ_BADD01000603.1 GCF_000333455.1 Rhodopseudomonas sp. B29 | reverse complement strand
TGAAGTCCGAATAGCAAGTCGGTCGATCGACCGGATGTCAGCTGGTGTTGGTCAGATCGCCTCGGCGCCCGAGATGATCTCGATCAGTTCCTTGGTGATCATCGCCTGTCGCGTGCGGTTGTAGATCAGGGTCTGCTTCCTGATCATGTCGCCCGCGTTGCGGGTGGCGTTGTCCATCGCGCTCATCTGCGCGCCGTAGAACGAGGCGTTGTTCTCGAGCAGCGCCCGGAAGATCTGCACCGCGAGATTGCGCGGCAGCAGCGTCGAGAGGATTTCGTCCTCTTCCGGCTCGTACTCGTAGGACGTGGCGACGGCGCCCGCGGCCGGCTTCTCGACCACCAGCGGGATCAGCTGCTGGGCAGTCGGGACCTGGGAAATCACCGACTTGAAGCGCGAATAGAACAGCGTGCAGACGTCGAACTCGCCGTTGTTGAAGCGGGTGATCACCTTCTTGGCGATGTCCTCGGCGTTGACGAAGCCGATCTGGCGCACCGAGCGCAGCTCGACGTTCTCGATGATCTGCTTGTCGAAGGTGCGGCGAAGCTGCTCGTAGCCCTTGCGGCCGACGCAGAAGAACTTGACCTGCTTGCCCTGGTTCATCAGCGCCAGCGCGCGCTCGCGGGCAAGCCGCACGATCGAGGAATTGAACGCACCCGACAGGCCGCGCTCGCCGGTGCAAACCAGCAGCAGGTGAACCTGATCCTTGCCGGTGCCAGCCAGCAGCACCGGGCCGCCGGGCGAGCCCGCCGCAGCGCCGGCGATGTTGGAGATCACCGCATCCATCTTCTCGGCATAAGGCCGGGCCGCTTCGGCCGCGGTCTGAGCGCGGCGCAGCTTCGAGGCCGCCACCATCTGCATCGCCTTGGTGATCTTCTGCGTCGCCTTGGTCGAGGCGATGCGGACGCGCATGTCTTTAAGTGAAGCCATTCTCAGTCCACCCCGGCGATCAGATCGGCGACCCGACCGCAAACCTCACATTCGTCATGCCCGGGCTCGTCCCGGGCATTCAACTTCTCGGATTTTCAAGCGCTAAGACGTGGATGGCCGGGACAAGCCCGGCCATGACGACTTAGGCGAAGGTCTTGGCGTAGCCCTCGACGACCGCCTTGAGCTTGGCGGCAGTGTCGTCGGAGAGGTCGCGGCTGGTGCGGATCGAGTCGAGAATGGCCGACTCCTTGCCGCGCAGCAGCGACAGCAGGCCGTCTTCGAACGCGCGAACCTTGTTGAGCGGCAGCGCATCGAGATAGCCGTTGACGCCGGCGTAGATCACCGCGACCTGCTCTTCCATCTTCAGCGGCGAGAACTGCGGCTGCTTCAGGAGCTCGGTCAGGCGCGAACCGCGGTTCAGCAGGCGCTGGGTCGAGGCGTCGAGATCGGAGCCGAACTGCGCGAACGCCGCCATTTCGCGGTACTGCGCCAGCTCGCCCTTGATCTTGCCGGCGACCTTCTTCATCGCCTTGGTCTGCGCCGACGAACCGACGCGCGAAACCGACAGACCAACGTTCACGGCCGGGCGGATGCCCTGGAAGAACAGGTCGGTTTCCAGGAAGATCTGGCCGTCGGTGATCGAGATGACGTTGGTCGGGATGTAGGCCGACACGTCGTTGGCCTGGGTTTCGATGACCGGCAGCGCGGTCAGCGAGCCCAAGCCGTGATCTTCGTTGAGCTTGGCGGCGCGCTCGAGCAGGCGGGAGTGCAGATA